>PHEM01000521.1 GCA_002842935.1 Alphaproteobacteria bacterium HGW-Alphaproteobacteria-13
ACAATCAAAATCAGCAACGCCGGTATCGCAAACAGCGGCCATGTGCTCGCGTTGACCGTGGGCGTATAGCTGACATAATCACCGTAGCGCGCGACCAACCACGCGCGGATCTGCGCCGGGCTTTCGCCTGCCAGAATACGGCTGCGCACCTGATGGCGCATATCGCCCGCCATTGGTGCGTCGCTATCCGCGATCGACTGCGATTGGCATTTGAGGCAGCGCAGCGTGTGCATCAGTGCGGTTGCCTGAGCCTCCAAGGCTGGGTCGTCGAGTTGATTATAGGCATAGGGCGCGGGCGGCATGGTGTCCTGCGCGGCCAGCGGCAAAGCGATCAGCGCCGCCAGAAAGGCAAGAAGCACCTTGATCATCTGGTCTTCTCCAATTCGGCGAGCAGCATCGGAATATCACTTTCGCGGATATCGCCGATGTGCTGGTAACGGATGACGCCCGCAGTATCGACCACGAAGGTTTCGGGCACGCCTGACGAGCCGATGGCAAGCTGCACTTCGGAAATATCATCCGCGCCGATCCGGGTATAGGGATTGCCATGACGCGCGAGGAAATTGGCGACATCTTCGGGCCGGTCGCGAATGGCAATGCCGACGATTTCGACCCCTTGGGCCTGCAATGCTTCAAGCTGCGGGGCCTCGGCAATGCAGGGCAGGCACCAGCTTGCCCAGATATTGAGCAGGCGCGGCTGGCCGCCAACCAGATCGCTGCGCGCGGCCCCCGGCAGCCCATCAAACGCAGGCTTTAGCGCGAAATCGGGCAGTGATTGGCCAATCATCGCGCTTTCGACGAATTCGGTTTTATCCTGTGTGAGCATATAGCCCGCCAGCCCGGCGAAAAACGCGAACAGGGCGAGCGGCACCCAAAGAAACAGACGTGAGCGCATCGCCGTTTACTCCGCAGGCACCGGCGCTGTGCCCAGCGCCTCAAGATCAGCGCGACGATCATCACCCAGCGATACCGCCTTGCGACGCTTCATATCGACCCGCACCCTGCCGATAATCGCCAGCACCCCGCCCAGCGCGATCAGCAGCCCGCCATACCAGATGAAGGTCACAAACGGTTTCCACCACATCCGGATCTGCCAGCGCCCGTCTGCGGCCTGATTGCCGATTACCGCGTACAGCTGCCCGTTCCAGCGGGTGAGCAGCGCGCTTTCGCTGGTCGATTGCGGCGGCGACCAGAAATTGCGCGCCTGCGGGGTGAGGATGACCGGGGCGGCGCCATCGCGGCTGACGGCGATGCGCGCCTCAATCGCTGTCCAGTTCGGCCCGGCCACCGGCGTCACGCTTTCAAGGGTGAAGGTGTAATCGCCCACCTGATCGCTGCCGCCGGGGGCCACTGCGGCGAGGCGTTCCTGCGTGAACGCGGCTTCGCTGGCCATCCCGAACAGCGACACCGCGATCCCGAAATGGGCCATCACCATGCCCCAAGTTGCCACCGGTACCCGCGTCAGTCTGCGCCCTCGCAGCGGCAGAAACGCAGCAAAACCCAGCGCTGCGGCAAGCCCGAGGCCCAGCAGCGGCAGATCGACCGCATCGAGCAGGGCTACCGCGAGGCCGGCGTCCTGGCAAAAAACAGGAACGAGATGCTCGAGCGGCTGGAACTCGACCCCGCCCAGGCCGAAACCTATCTCGCCTACCTCTTCGGCAGCGGCCGGCTGGTCAAGCTCAA
>PHEM01000522.1 GCA_002842935.1 Alphaproteobacteria bacterium HGW-Alphaproteobacteria-13
AATCTCCAGCTATCGGCAAGCCAGGACGATAGCTGGAGATTGCTTCGTCGCCTGCGGCTCCTCGCAATGACGATTCTGATGGCATCTGTCCTGTTGCGGGACAGGCCCAACATCCCGCAACATTTTGTTGGCATTTCAGCGCATAGGAAATTCCGGCACCATGGGCGCGAATCGGCGCGCCGCTGGGCGGGGAATGATCAAGCCGGACGGATGAAGCCCGAACTCCATCTTTCTAATCTGGCCGATGCGGCCGTCCGTTCCGCGTGGCTCGGCGCCGCGCCGGACGGCGCGTCGGGTCCGGGCCGCGCTTTCTGGGCGGCGCTGGCGGCGGCAGTCGCGGCCTCCTGTCTCGCGCTGCTGCTGTCGAGCGGGCAGATGCGCGCTCCGGCCTTTCTCGGTCCCTACAGCGTCACCGTCCCACTCGATTTCAAGCCCTATGACCCGGCGCGCTGGGCGATCATGAATGCCGAGGATTATCAGGACGCGCTGAAGATCGATCCGACGCTGCCCGATCCCGGCAGCATCGGTTTCGCCGACGCCGCCGCCCTGCCGCCCGTCGATCCGGCGACGCTGCGCGACGAGGCTTTCGCGGGGCCACCCGCGACCAGCTATGCCTTTCGCGGCGTCACGGCGCTCGACCGCGAGCGCGCCCATTATTGCCTGACCGCCGCCATCTATTACGAGGCCGCGTCCGAAAGCGACGACGGGATGCGCGGCGTCGCCCAGACGGTGCTGAACCGCGTCCGCCACCCCAGCTTTCCCGGCACCGTGTGCGGCGTCGTCTTTCAGGGTTCGGAGCGCGCGGGCGTGTGCCAGTTCACTTTCGCCTGCGACGGCGCGATGGCGCGCGCGCCCAGCCGCGACAACTGGCTGCGCGCCAGCCGCGTCGCCTCCGCCGCGCTGGGCGGGGCGGTCTATCCCAAGGTGGGCCTCGCGACCCATTATCATACGACCGCGATCTGGCCGCGCTGGGGCAAGAGCCTGGTGATGACGAATATCGTCGGCGCGCATATCTTTCACCGCTGGCGCGGGCGCTGGGGGATGCCCGACGCCTTCCGCGCGCCCTATCCGGGCCGCGAACCCGTGCCGGGTCCCTATCTGCCGATCGCGCAGCAGCTTGCGATATTGCGCGGCGGCAATGCGGCGGCGGCGACAGGCGGCCTGCTGCCCGAGAGCGCCGTCCTTCTCCCCACCGGCGCGGCGGCACCAATGCCGCAGGCGATGGAGCAAGGTCGGACAGCCGCATCCCCCGCACCCGCGCCCGCGCAGCCCCCCACCGCCTATACCGACCCGCGCCTCAACCAGTCGGGGCAAGTGCGCGAGGAATTCCAGAAAAGCGGGGATTGGATCCGCTGAGGATCTTTGTCCGGCGCCCCTTCGCCAGCATGGTGCAAGCTTGTTTCACGCGAAGACGCGAAGGCGCGAAGAAAAAGTTTTGGGCCGATAGGCCCCTTTTCTCATCGATGATGTGACTGGCCGCAGGTTTGGAATAGAAGGCTGCTTCGCAGCAATCATAACCTCTTCGCGCCTTCGCGTCTTCGCGTGAAACCAAAAGACGCTAGATTCGCGGAAAGGGCTGCCCATGGATGCTGAAACAAGGGCGTGTCATCAAATAGGGGGTTCCCAAGCGGATATTTGAGTGATTCATAGGGTGTCAGCATGGAGGCTGACGGATGGTG
>PHEM01000523.1 GCA_002842935.1 Alphaproteobacteria bacterium HGW-Alphaproteobacteria-13
GGGACCGCCGGTGCTGCGCATCATGCTCCCCGAATCCGCCGCCGGACAGGTTCGTCCCGGCGCGCGCGTGATCGTGAATGATATCGAACTGCCTTCTGGGTCGCAGCAGCAGGGCAGTGTGACGCAGGTCTATCCTGCGATCACGGGGGGCCAGGTACGCGTCGATGCGACGCTGCCTGGCCTTACCACCCAATTCATCGGCCGCCGTGTCGGCGCATCGGTCGAGGTCGGCACGCGCCGGGCGCTGGTGGCGCCGCGCCGGTTCGTCACGACGCGCTATGGCATCGACCAGGTCCAGATCGTCAGCGACGGCAAGCGGCTGAGCATGGTGCCGGTGCAGATCGCGCCGACCGCCGATCCCGCCATGATCGAGATATTGAGCGGCGTCGCGCCCGGCGACACGCTGTTCGCGCCCGGTCGCCCCGCCAAGGCGCCCGGCCCCAAGGCGCCGGGCCAATGACGCTCGGCATTTCCGGCCGCCTGACCCGGGCCACCATTGCCTCTCCCCTGACGCCGCTGCTGCTGCTGGCGGCGATCGCCGTCGGTCTGCTGGCCCTTTTCGCCATCCCCCGCGAGGAGGAGCCGCAGATCAGCGTGCCGATGGTGGACATTCAGGTGATGGCGCCGGGCCTTTCCGCCGCCGACGCGACCGAACTGGTCGGCATCCCCCTCGAAACCATCGTCAAGAGCGTCGACGGCGTGGAGCATGTCTATACGCAGGCGCAGGACGACGGGGTGATGGTGACGGCGCGCTTCCTCGTCGGCTCGAACCCGGAGGATGCGGCGATCCGCATCGAGGAGAAATTGCGCGCCAATTGGGACAGGAAGCCCGTCGGCATCCCCGATCCCAGGGTGACGGTGCGCGGCATCAACGATGTTCCCGCGCTGGTGCTGACGCTGTCGCCAAGGCCCGGCGCGGCGGGCCAGTGGACCGACGCGAGCCTTTATGAACTCGCCGCGAAGCTGCGCACGGAGGTCGCCAAGGTCGATGATGTCGGCCTTACCTTCCTCGTCGGCGGACGGCCCGAGGAAATCCGCATCGCCCCCGATCCCGCGAAGCTGCGCCAATATGGCGTGCCGCTGGGCAGCGTGATCGAGGCGGCGGGGCAGGCCAATCGCAGCTTTCCGCTCGGCCATGTCCGCGAGGACGGCCGGGCGGTCGCGGTGGTCGCCGGCCGCACGCTTTCGTCGGCGCGGGACGTGGGGCTGCTCACCGTGCGCTCGGGCAGCGGTGCGCCCGTCTATCTGCGCGACGTCGCCGCCGTCACGCAGGGACCGCGCGAGGATCAGGCCCGCGCGTGGCGCTGGGCGAAGGCGGGGGATGGGCGATGGGACAGCGCGCCCGCCGTCAGCATCGCCTTCGCCAAGCGCGCGGGCGCCAATGCGGTGGTGGTGTCGGACGCCATCCTCGCCCGCGTCGAGGGGCTGAAAGGCAAGCTCATCCCCGACGGCGTCGAGGTCGCCGTCACGCGCAACTATGGCGCGACGGCGAATGAAAAGGCGAACGAGCTGCTCTTCCATCTCGCGCTCGCGACCGTTTCCATCGTCGTGCTGATCGGCTTTTCCATCGGCTGGCGCGAGGCCGGCGTGACGGCGGTGGTCATTCCGACGACGATCCTGCTCACCATGTTCGCCTCGAACCTGATGGGCTATACGATCAACCGCGTCAGC
>PHEM01000067.1 GCA_002842935.1 Alphaproteobacteria bacterium HGW-Alphaproteobacteria-13
CATCTACGATACCCTGAAAAACGGATGGGTGTTCAGTGACTTCACAACCTTCAGCCGCAGTGAACCAACACTTGCTGCTGGACAATCATCATAGGAGGAAGGGATGATGGCCGAACGCTTCGGCGCCGATTGGGACGCCTGTCGCGCACGGACCGGACGCCTGTGGCCGGGCATGAAGCCATAGCCCACCAGATGGCCTTGGTCTCCCGATGGAAATTCTATCATTGCAAATGACTCGCAATAACATATAGATCCGCCGCGCCAGTCTCCACGCGAGTGACGGGATTATCATGTACGCCTTTATCGACAGACCGGTCGCCAGTCTCCGCAACAGCGCGCGTTTCCTGCTGTGGGCGGCGCGCGGCTGGGCCGATGCCGCTCGCCGGGGGCGCTGTCCGCCGCATGCGCTGCATCGCGGTTTCGCGGCGGTCCAGGCACAGGACATGCTGTCCGACTTCCATATCGCGATGGCGCTGATGATGCGCGACGCCCGCGTCCCGGTCGCGTTCGCGCCCTTGCCCTGTCCCCGGATCGCAGAGAGCGAGGCGATCCTGCTCGCGCTGTGGCACGACCTGTCGCGCGGCGATGCGGCGCGCGCGCACGCAACGCTGGCGCTGCTCGTCGAGCGCGACGCCGTCGCGCCGGCGGTCACGGCCATGTCCGCCGCGCTTGCGGCGCTGGCCGCCGCCGGTTTCGACATCTCAGACTTCTCTTCCCACATCAGACACCAGGAAAACCGATGATGAGCGATCGTATCGCCGCCGCCGCAAGACTTGCCCCCTCCGCCTCGTTGACCGTGGAGGAAGTGCTGCGCGTCCGCCACTGGAACGCCCATTTGTTCAGCTTCTCGATCACGCGGCCGCCCAGCTTCCGCTTTCGTTCGGGAGAGTTCGTGATGATCGGCCTGCCGGGCGGCGAAGGGCGTCCACTGCTGCGCGCCTATTCGATCGCCAGCCCCGCTTATTCGGACGAGCTGGAGTTTCTGTCGATCAAGGTGCCCGACGGCCCGCTGACATCGCGGCTGCAACGGATCGAGCCTGGCGATCCCATCTATCTGGGCCGCAAGCCGACCGGCACGCTCGTCGCCGACGCGCTGCTCCCCGGAAAGCGGCTGTTCCTGCTGTCGACCGGCACGGGTCTCGCCCCGTTCCTCAGCCTCGTGCGCGATCCCGACATCTATGACCGCTTCAGCCAGATCATGCTCGTCCACTGTGTCCGGCGGGTCGGCGACCTCGCGTTCCGCGAGGAATTGGAAAGCCAGCTTGCCGGCGATCCGCTGGTGCAGGACCAGGCGCTCTTGCAATTCCACTATATGCCGACGGTTACGCGCGAACCGTTTCGCAACCAGGGCCGCATCGACGCGCTGATCGAAAGCGGGCGGCTGTTCGGTCCCCCGCTTGGCGGTCCCGCCCATTTCGACCCCGCGATCGACCGCATCATGATGTGCGGCAGCATGGCGATGATCCGCGACCTGCAAGCGCGCTTCGAGGCGCTGGGCTTCAGGGAAGGGTCGAACGCGGCGCCGGGCGATTTCGTCATCGAGCGCGCCTTCGTCGGATAAGCGGAGGATCGCCCCCTTCCCGCATCGCCCTTTGCCATGTGACGCGCGGCTTGCTATCGGCGCCGGACAATGGCGAGCACCACCGACGACCTTCCCCCCTCCGCGCCCGGCGACAGCACGGACACCCCTTTCGGCAGCGCGCTGTCCGAACGCTATCTCGTCTATGCGCTGTCGACGATCACCGCGCGTTCGCTGCCCGACCTGCGCGACGGGCTGAAGCCCGTTCACCGCCGCCTCCTCTGGGCGATGCGCGCGATGCGGCTCGACCCGTCGCAGGGCTACAAGAAGTCGGCGCGCGTCGTCGGCGACGTCATCGGCAAGTTCCACCCGCATGGCGACACCGCCGTCTATGACGCGATGGTGCGGCTGGCGCAGGATTTCTCGCTGCGCTATCCGCTTGTCGACGGCCAGGGCAATTTCGGCAATATCGACGGCGATAACGCCGCCGCCTATCGCTATACCGAGGCGCGGCTGACGCGCGTCGCCATCGACCTGATGGCGGGTCTCGACGAAGGCACGGTCGATTTCCGTCCGACCTATAACGGCGAGGACAAGGAACCGGAAATCATGCCGGGCCTGTTCCCCAACCTGCTCGCCAACGGCGCAAGCGGGATCGCGGTCGGCATGGCGACGAACATCCCGCCGCACAACGCCGCCGAAGTGATCGACGCGGCGCTGGTGCTGATCGACAATCCACAGGCCGAACTGTCCACGCTGCTGGAGCATGTCAAAGGTCCCGATTTCCCGACCGGCGGCATCATCGTCGACGGCGCCGACGCGATCGCGCAGGCCTATACCACCGGACGCGGCGGCTTTCGCGTCCGCGCGCGCTTTTCGACGGGCCGGAACGCGGAAGGCGCGTGGGAAGACACCGGGATCGAAAAACAGGCGGGCGGCACGTGGCAGCTGGTGATCAGCGAAATTCCCTATGGCGTCGCCAAGGGCAAGCTGATCGAGCAGATCGCGCAGCTGATCGCCGACAAGAAGCTGCCGATCCTGGAGGATGTCCGCGACGAAAGCGCCGAGGATATCCGCATCATACTGGTACCCAAGAGCCGCAATGTCGATCCCGACGTCCTCAAGGAAAGCCTCTATCGGCTGACGGAGCTTGAAAGCCGCTTCGCGCTCAACCTGAACGTCCTCGACGCGACGCGCACGCCCAAGGTGATGGGGCTGCACCAGTTGCTCACCGAATGGCTCCAGCACCAGATCATCGTGCTGATCCGCCGATCGAAGCACCGCATCGCCCAGATCGACGATCGGCTGGAACTGGTCGCGGGCTATCTGGTCGCCTTTCTGAACCTCGACCGCATCATCGAGATCATCCGCACCGAGGACGAGCCGAAGGCCGTGATGATGGCCGAATTCCATCTGACCGACCGGCAGGCCGAGGCGATATTGAACATGCGGCTGCGCAGCCTGCGCAAGCTGGAAGAGATGGAACTGCGCCGCGAGCAGGAGGCGCTGACTGCCGAGCGCGCGGAACTGGTGAAGCTGGTCGAAAGCCCGGCGCGCCAGCGCACGCGGCTGAAGCGCGACCTCGGCGCGCTGCGCGCCGTCTATGGTCCGGACACCGCACTCGGCGCGCGGCGCACGACGCTGGCCGAGGCCGCTCCGCCGCGCGACATTCCGCTCGACGCGATGATCGAGAAAGAGCCGGTGACGGTGATCCTGTCGAAACGCGGCTGGATTCGCGCCCAGCGCGGTCATGTCCAGCCCGATCAGTGGAGCGAATTCAAATTCAAGGAAGGCGATGAACTGGCCTTCGCCGCGCACGCGCAGACCACCGACAAGCTGCTGGTCGCGGCGAGCGACGGACGCTTCTATACCGTCGGCGCCGACAAGCTGCCCGGCGGGCGCGGGTTCGGCGAGCCGCTGCGGCTGATGGTCGATATCGATCCCGAGGCGCGGATCGTCGCGCTGATCCCCGCCGCCGCCGAAGGACGCCTGCTGCTCGCCTCGACCAGCGGCCACGGCTTCGTCGCGCAGATGGGCGATGTGATCGCGGAGACGCGCAAGGGCCGCAACGTCGTCAATCTGAAGCCCAAGGCGCAGCTTGCCATCGTCCGCCCGGTCGGCGCGGGCGACGACAGCGTCGCGGTGGTCGGCGAGAATCGCAAGCTGGTCGTCTTTCCGCTCGCCGAGGTTCCCGTGATGACGCGCGGACAAGGCGTGATGCTGCAACGTTACCGCGACGGCGGCCTGTCCGACGCGATCAGCTTTGCCTTTGCCGAGGGGCTGAGCTGGGCGATGGGCGGCGACAGCGGCCGCACCCGCACGGAAACCGACCTGATCCCGTGGCGCGTCGCGCGCGGCGCGGCGGGACGGATGCCCCCGACGGGATTCCCGCGCAGCAACCGCTTCACCTGATAAGTATCATGTTGCCGTAAATCCCTTTTGACGCCCGCGTAACGCGGGCAAGGCAGACGCAGGAAACGCTGCTGCCATGTCCAATCCTCCACCCGGCGAAAACGGGCCAATGCCATTCGTCGGCTGGATCGACGCCCTGCCGCTGCCCGCGGCCGTCATTCGGCCGTCCGCGCGCGGCGATTTCCACGTCCACGCCAGCAATGCCGCCTTCGACCGGCTGGAGCCGTCGCCCGTCGGGGGCAGCGCGCCGGTCGCGCTGCGCCGCGCCGTCGAGCAGGCCGCCCGTCATCCGGAAGAGCGGCGGGAGTTTTCGTGCCGGATCGGCGTCGGCGGCGCGGTGCGCGACCTGCACGGCACGATCGGCCTGCTGCCCATGGAAAGCGGCGGCGACGCGCTGTTCCTGCTGACGCTGGCCGACCGCACGCAGCAGATCGCGACCGAGCGCAGCCTGCGCCGCGAGCTGGTGTCCGACAATCTGACCGGCCTCCCTAATCGCGCCGGTTTCACGGAGATGCTCGAACGGCGCGCGGCGACGGAGGGGGACGGCGACCATGCGATCCTGCTGCTCGACCTCGCGCGTTTTTCCCGGATCAACGAGCATATCGGTCCCGCCGCGGGCGACGAGTTGATCGTCGCCGTCGCGCGGCGGCTGACATCGCGCCTGCGCGGCGGCGACATATTGGCGCGCACCGGCGGCGACGAATTCGCGGTCTCGACGCGCCTTACGGGCGGAAAGGCCGACCTGCGCGCGATCGCGCGGCGTCTGCGCGGCGGATTCGGCCACCCCTTCCACATCGGCGCGCTGACGGTCAGCGTCGATTGCGCGCTGGGCGGCGCGCTGCAATCGTCGGCGGGGACCGCCGCCGCCGACCTTGTCCGCCACGCCCAGATCGCGCTGAAGCGCGCCAAGCGGACCGGCCATATCGAAATCCACGGGCCGGAGACGGAGCGCCCGTCCGGCAATCGTTTCGGCATGGAAACCGAATTGCGCAGCGCGATCGAAGGCGGACGGCTGCGGCTGGAATTTCAGCCGCTGATCGAACTGGCGACGGGCCGCGTCGCGGGATTCGAGGCGCTGGCGCGCTGGACCGACAGCAAGGGGCGATCCGTCCCGCCCGCCGAGTTCATCCCGGTCGCCGAGGATTCGGGCCTGATCGTCCCGCTGGGCCAATGGGCGATCGGCGAGGCGGCGGCGACGCTGGCCGATTGGGACCGGCAGAATGGCGGCGAGCGCGTCGATTGCCACATCTCCGTCAACGTCTCCGCGATCCAGCTGGTGCGCGACGATGCCGCGGCGGCGGTCCGCGCGGCGCTGACCGCGCACGAGATCGGCGGCGAACGGCTGATGATCGAACTGACCGAAAGCGCCGTGATCGGCGACCCGGACCGCGCCATGGCCGTGCTCCAGGAACTCAAGGCGATGAAGGCGCGCGTCGCGATGGACGATTTCGGCACCGGCTATTCGAACCTCGCCCATCTGCAACGCCTGCCGATCGACGCGCTGAAGATCGACCAGGGCTTCGTCGAGCATATGGTCGACGACCGCGACAAGGTCGCCATCGTCCGCACCATCCAGAGCCTTGCCGAGGCGCTGGGCCTGTCGACGACCGCCGAAGGCGTCGAGACGATCGAGCAGGCGCGGCTGCTGTCGGCGCTCGGCTGCGATTTCGGGCAGGGTTTCCTGTTTGCGCGGCCGATGGATGCCGCGGCGGCGTTCGATTATTGGCGTCAGTCGCGCGTCCGGCCGATCTTCTGATCGACAAGCTCGCGCACGCGGGCGGCGTCGGGGAAATCCTCCGCCACCCATGCCGCCTCGACCGCCTTCAGGATGCGCGCGACGTCGGGACCGGCGGTCACGCCGCGCGCGATGACGTCGCCGCCCTTGACCGGCAACATCGGCACGTCCCATCCGTCGAGCGTGCGCAGGGCGGCCAAAGCCGCCGCGCGGTCGTCCGACAGCAAGTGGACGTCGCGCGCCGCCTCGATCCCGACGGCATGGGCAAGCTGGCGCGCGGGCCGCGCCGTGTCGCCGCGATGTCCGGCGACGGCGGCCAGATGCTTGCGCTGCCGCGTCGATAGCCGAAGGCGGCTCGCGACCTGATCGGCCATGGCGGGATCGGCGGGCAGCAGCGCCGACAGGCGGCGCAGCGGCGCGGGACTTGCCCCGGCCGCCGTCTCATTGCCGACCAGCCGGTCGAGCGCATCTGCATGATCGGCCGCCAGTTCGGGCAGCAGCACCGCGAAAATCCCGTCCTGCGCCATGCGGCCGACGATCGCGCGCGGATCGGACAGCGACAGGATGCGCGTCAGTTCATCGGCGATACGCTCCCGCGACAGGCTCTTCAGCGACTGACGCGCCGCGACGACCGCCGCGTGGCTGGCGGTGTCCAGCACACCCTGTCCGAAACGCGCCGCGAAGCGATAGAAGCGCAGGATCCGCAGATGATCCTCGGCGATGCGCGTCGCCGCGTCGCCGATGAAGCGCACGCGCCCCGCCGCCAGATCGCCGATGCCGCCGAACCAGTCGTCGATCGCGCCCGTCGCGGGATCGGCATAGAGCGCGTTGATCGTGAAGTCGCGCCGCGCCGCATCCTCGCGCCAGTCGTCGGCGAAGGCCACGGTCGCGCGCCGTCCGTCGGTCGCGACGTCGCGGCGCAGCGTCGTGATCTCATGATGATCGCCGCTCGCGATCGCCGTCACCGTGCCGTGGGCGATGCCGGTCGGGATCACCTTGATATCGGCCGCCTCCAGCCGGTGCGTCACATCCTGCGGCAGCAGCGGGGTCGCAAGGTCGATGTCGGTGACAGGCAAGCCCAGCAGCGTATCGCGCACGGCGCCGCCGACGATCTTCACGGCGTCCGCCCCCAGCGCCGCGACGATGCGGGCCAGGCCGGGGCGGCGGCGCCATCCGGCTTCGGGAAGCGCTTTCATCGATACCAGCCCGCGGGCAGGCGGCGCGCCAGATTGACGATGATCTGGGCCGTCACGCCCCATATCCGCCGCCCCTGCCAGTCCATGTCGTAATAGCGGCGAAGATGCCCCTGCCAATGCGTCTGCTGCCGCTCGTAATTGTCGGGGTTGAACAGGATGTCGAGCGGCACTTCGAACCAGTCCTCGACTTCGTCGGGATTGGGATCGAGCGGCAGGTCGGGCGGAATCACGCCCAGCACCGGGGTGATATGATAGCCGCTGCCCGAACGATAGGCATCGGTCGTGCCCGCGACCAGCACGTCGCGGCGGTGAAGCCCGATCTCCTCTTCCGCCTCGCGCAGCGCGGCATCGACGGCGTCGCGGTCGCCGGCGTCGATCTTGCCGCCCGGAAAGGCGACTTGCCCTGCATGGCTGCGCAGCCATTGCGGGCGCTGCGTCAGGATGACGCCGGGATCAGGCCGGTCCGTGAAGGCGATCAGCACCGCCGCATCGCGCAGCGTCACGCCGCCCAGCAGATGGTCTTCATTCTCGCCCGGTTCCGGCAACAGATTGTCGAGCGCGTCGCGCAGCCTTGCCGACAGCATCAGCGATCCACCAGCGCAAAGCGCGCACCGTTCGACCAGATGGCGGGCGCGCCGCTGTCCTCCGCCAGCGCGAGGTTGACGATCTCATAATAAAGCGCGCGATCGATGCGCGCTTCCAGCCCACAGCCGATGCGCCCGCGCACATGCAGCCGGGGATCGGGATCGTCGGGATCGTGGCCGAAGCGGAGCGGGTGATCCGGTCCCGCCATGACGAGGTCGTCGGTATCGAGCCGGAAGACCAGCCTGCGCGCCCGCCCTTCCCCTTCGCTCTTCATCTCGACGGCGCGAAAGGCGGTGTCCTCGACGGCGATCGCCAGCTTTTCCGCGGGCGTGACGAGGACATGGCCGCCATCCGGCTCGCGGCGCAGGATGGTGGAGAAGAGCTTGACCATCGCGGGGCGGTTGATCCGCCCGCCTTCATGATACCAGCTGCCGTCGGCGCGAATCTCCATCGCGCTGTCGCCTTCGCGTTCCGGGTGCCATGCCTCGACGGGCGGCAGCTTGCGCGCGGCGAGCAGCTCCGCCGCCTCCGTCAGCGAAAGCTGTGCGAAGTCCTTGGGAAGCGAAGGGGCGGGACTGACCATATAACCGACATAGGATGATGGACGGTGGGTGCAAGGTTTAGAAAATCTCACACAAAGGCACAAAGGCACAAAGATACTTCTATTTCCGTTCGGGCTGAGCTTGTCGAAGCCCCGTCCTTTTCTTCAAAAAGAAAGAACGACCCTTCGACAAGCTCAGGGCAAGCGGTATGAATTATCTTCGTGCCCTCGTGCCTTTGTGTGAGACAAAATTCAGCGCGGCCCGATCATCCCCGCCGCAACCGGCAGCGCATGACCGTTGACGGCGCGCGCCAGCAGGCGGCGTTTCTCGAACGGTCCCGGCAAATCCCATGCCCCCGTCGCATCGGCGGTGAAGCCGAAGAAGCGGCCGTAATATTCGGGATCGCCGATCATCATCAGCGCGCCGTCGGCTTCCCGCTCCGCCGCGTCCAGCATGTGCGCCATCAGCGCGCGGCCGTGCCCGCCGCGCTGGATGTCGGGGCGGACCGCGACGGGACCGACCATCACCAGCGGCGTTTCCGTCCCGTCCGCGCCGCGATGCGCGACGGGCCAGCACTGGATGGTGCCGAGCAGCGCGCCGCCCTCGACCAGCGCAAAGCTCAGCGCCGCGATCGCGGTTCCGCCTTCGCGCAGGCGATAAGCGGTTCGGCCAAAGCGGTCCGGACCGAAGGCGGCGTCGAGCAGATGCTCGACCGCCGCAGGCTCTATCGCCGTCAATGGAAGGAACTCGACCAACGCGCACCCTTTCGCTAATGCGGCGGCGCTTTAGGGTCGCGGCCCGGTAATGGAAACAGGAATTTCTCGTGACCGATATATTATGGCTGGAAGTGGACGGGCTGACCACGCAGGTGCTGACCGGCATCTATTCCGAAGAGACGCATCTGCCGCAGCCGCTGCGCATTTCCGTGCGGACAAAGCTGCGCATCGCCGATCATTATGATCCGACGACGCCGCTCAGCCGGTCGAAGAATTATATGAACCTGAAATTCGCGGCGACCGAGGGCATTCCCAAGGATGTGCATTTCGTGCTGATCGAAAGCGTCGCCGACCATATCATCGACACTTTGTTCCTTCAGGACGAAAAGGTCGAGGAAGTGGAAGTGAAGATCGTCAAGCTCGCGATCGCGGAGGATGGCGAGCAGATCGGCATCACGATGCGGCGCGCGCGGACATGACGCAAAGGCTGGCGCTGGTCACGGGGGGGCTGCACCGCGTGGGCGCGGTCATCGCGGCGCGGCTGGCGCGCGAAGGCTATGCGCTGGCCCTGCATAAACGCACGGCGGGCGAGGCCGACCCGGTGCTGGCGGACGCGCTGGCCGAAACGGGCGCGGAAAGCCGCTGCTTCGCCGCCGACCTGTCGAACGCGGGCGAAGTCGATGCGCTGATCCCGGCGGTGGCCGCGGCGTTCGGGCGCGCGCCCGACCTGCTCGTCAACAATGCCGCGCTGTTCGCGGAAGGCGAATGGTCCGACCTGTCCGCCGCCGCGCTGACCGAGATGATGCAGGTCAACCATCATGCGCCGGTGATGCTCGCCAAGGCGCTTGTCGCGCAAAGCGAAGGGCGGCGGCCCGCGATCGTCAACATCCTCGACCAGCGTGTCGCGCAGCCGGTTCCCGACCAGATCGCCTATAGCCTGTCCAAATCGGCGCTGTGGCAGGCGACGGCGACGCTGGCGGTCGCCTTCGCGGGCCGCGCGCGCGTCAACGCCGTCGCCCCCGGACTGACGCTGGCGACCGAGGATTATAGCGCAGGGCAGATCGAACGGCTGGCGAAGCGGATGCCGCTCGGCGCGCTGCCGACGCCGGAGCAGATCGCCGACGCCGTGGTCTGGCTCGCGCAGGCGGAGGCCGTGACGGGGCAGACGATCTTCGTCGACGGCGGCGCGCATCTGGCGCCGCTGGGGCGCGATTTCGTGGCGCTGGAGCGGGATTAACCTCCCACCCCCGTTCGTCCTGAGGAGCCATTGAGCCTGTCGAAATGG
This sequence comes from Alphaproteobacteria bacterium HGW-Alphaproteobacteria-13, assembly GCA_002842935.1. Classification (GTDB taxonomy): domain Bacteria; phylum Pseudomonadota; class Alphaproteobacteria; order Sphingomonadales; family Sphingomonadaceae; genus Sphingopyxis. The sequence goes on from PHEM01000067.1 coordinate 9,991, forward strand.
CGTCTCGAAGGACCATGCGCCGCGCCAGCGTCCTTCGAGACGGGTCTTCGACTGCGCTCAGCCCCTCCTCAGGACGAACGGGTTGGGGCGTAACCAAAACACCCCTCAACTATAATTGAAACTGATGCTGATCCGCTCGCCCTTGCCCGCATTGGGCATGACTTCGTGACGCAGCCAGCTTTCCCACAGGAACAGCCGCCCCGCCGCGGGCTGGGCATAGACGAAGGGGTGCAGATGCTCCGGCGCGTCGTCGGTGCGGCCCGGCGCCGCCATCAGCATCGGCAGGCGCGGGTCTTCCAGCTTCAGCGCCCCTGATCCCGGCGGCACCGCGACATAGAAGGTTCCCGACACGATGCTGTGCGGATGGATATGGCCGCTGTGCGTCCCGCCGGGCTTCAATATGTTGACCCACAGGCTGTCGAGCCGCAGCGGCTTTGCGAGGTCGAAATGACAGGTCCTGGCGAAGGCCCGCACTTCCCGGTCGATCAGCCGCTTGAGATCGTGGAAGGCCGGATCGCGCTCCGGCAGGTCGCCGAGGCTCGCATAGCTGGTATAGCCCCTATAGCCATGCGCGCGGCTCCACGACCGCCCGGCGCCGTCCTCCTGCGCGAACAGGCGGCAGCTTTGCTCCAGTTCCTCCAGCAATTCGGGAGTGCCGAGGTCGGATTCGTAAAAATGGGTGGCGAAGAGCGTGCGAACGGGCATGATGCGCGCAAAGCACAGCAGCCAGCCAAGAGCAAGGGAGAGGGTCATGGCCGAATTCGAACTGATCGCCGACGGATTGCGGTTCCCGGAGGCGCCGGTCGTGATGGACGACGGCAGCATCATCGTCGTCGAGATCGAGCGCGGGTGCATCACGCGCTGCTGGCCCGGCGGCCGCAAGGAAGTGATCGCCACCCCCGGCGGCGGTCCCAACGGCCTTGCCATCGGCCCGGACGGAAAGCTCTATTGCTGCAACAACGGCGGCTTTCATTATGTCGAATCGAACGGCTATCTCGCCCCGCACGGCATCGCCCCCGACTATTCGGGCGGGCGCATCGAGCGCATCGACATCGCGAGCGGCGAAGTCGAAGTGCTCTACAAGTCGGGCGACAACGGCGTGATCCTGCGTGGTCCCAACGACATCATGTTCGACGATCACGGCGGCTTCTGGTTCACCGATCACGGCAAGGTCGATTATGACAAGCGCTGCCACGACATCGTCGGCATCTTCTATGCCAAGGCCGACGGCAGCTTCATCGAGGAAGTGGTCTTCCCGTCGAACAACCCCAACGGCGTCGGCCTGTCGCCCGACGGCAGCAAGCTCTATGTCGCCGAAACCTATACCTGCCGCCTGATGCAGTTCAACATCACCGCCCCCGGCAAGGTCGCGCCCGACGCGGGTCCCGGCGGTCCCGGCATCCCGCTCTATCGCCCGGCGGGCTATAAATTCTTCGACAGCCTGGCGATGGAGGCCAACGGCAATATATGCGTCGCGACGATCGGCGAATGCGGGATCAGCGTCGTCTCGCCCACCGGCGAGCTGGTCGAGTTCGTCGCGACCGACGACATCTTCACCACCAACATCGCCTTTGGCGGCGCCGACATGCAGGACGCCTATATCACGCTGTCGGGCAGCGGGCGGCTGGTGAAGACGCGCTGGGCGCGGCCGGGGCTGAAGCTGCGCTATTAGGGCGGCGATCGTTAAATCTGATCCATCGTCCCGTTCGTGTCGAGCGAAGTCGAGACACCCATCGGTGTGGCGCAAGGCCGATGGGTGTCTCGAC
>PHEM01000524.1 GCA_002842935.1 Alphaproteobacteria bacterium HGW-Alphaproteobacteria-13
TGGACCTCTTGATTTCTCACGGCCAGGCGCAGCGGCTCCTGAAGCAACGCAACCTGCTGGCCATCACAGCGACCGGGCTGTTTGCCTTAAGCGTCGTGCTGACGCTGACCGCCGCGCGCCGCGACCGCGAGGTCGTGCTGCAGCCGGTGCTCGCCAAGCCGCTGACGCTGTCATCGAGCCATGTCGACAAGGACTACCTCGAGCTGGTCACTCGCGATGCCGCGCTGCTGACGCTCAACCGTTCGCCTTCGAACCTGCAATATTGGATGGATTCGATCCTCGAAATCACCGATCCCAGAACCCACGGCCGGATGAAGGCCGAGCTGATGAAGATCTTCAACGAGCAGAACGGCTCGAATGTCTCGCAGTTCTTCACGATCGAGAACCTCTCCGTCGATCCCGATGCGCTGACCAGCGAAGTGAATGGCGTGCTGCACACGGTTGTCGGCTCGAAGGAAGTCACCTCCGAAGCCCGGACCTTCCGTTACGTGTGGAGCTACTCGGGCGTCAGCCTGAAGCTCGCCGGGTTCGGGCGCATCACCAAGGACGCCGCGGGCAAAGTCATCGGACGCGCCAGCGCCAACAACAGCACCGATGGGGGAGACGAGTGATGGCCGTTCTGGCTTGGGGCGCTATCGGCGCCGGGACAGTGCTCGCGGGACGCCCCTTGGCGATTGCCGGGCGGCCGGTGGGCGCGGCGCTCATCTGCTTTGGCGCGCTCTGCCTGACGGCAAGCCCCGCGATGGCGGATCAGAGCATCCCGGCGGCCGACAACGGCACGGTCGCCTGCACCGCTTCGGCCAAGGACCTGACCCGCATCAGCCTTGCCGGCGACCAGTTCGCCTCGGTTTCCAAGATCACCACCGGCAACCCGGCCGAGGACTTCAAGATCGTCAACGAGCCAGTGCGCGGCGACATTTACATCTCGGTGCCCGATGGCTTCACCAAGCCGAACCTCTCGTTCTTCGGTACGACCCGCAAGGGCTTCGTTTACAAGTTCCTCTGCCAGGTTCGGGGTAATGATGCAGAGCAGGTGTTCGTCACCAACACCGCAGTCAAAGCCGAAGCTGCGCGCGACTGGGAAGTCCGATCCTCGCCCGAGGACACCGCAGTACGCCTCGCCCAGGCCATGTATCGCAGCGAGACCATCGAAGGGTTCGAGATCCGGCAAAGCGTGCTCGAGCCCGTCGCAGTCGGCAAACTCGAGGTCCAACAAGTCGGCGAATACCGCGGTGCGGATCTCAAGGGCCTGATCCTCAAGGTTCGCAACATGGGCAAGGGTCCCATGCCGCTCGATGAGAACCTGCTCGCAGGCCGCGGCAGCGTCGCCTTCATGACCCCGGTCGGCGAACTCGCCCCTGGCCAGTCGGCTGCCGTCTACCTCATCCAATCGAATGGAGGCCAGTGATGGACTGGAAGAACCCGTTCCGCAAAGGCCCCAAGGCGCTCGATGGTCCGACGGCTGATGGTCATGGCGGCGATCTGGACAGCAGCGATGCGTCGCCGCTTGGCGATGCGATCGTCGCCAACGAGGCGGTCAAGAGGAAGCAGATGCTGCTGCTTGGTGCCGGCGGGCTCGCGGCCCTGATCATCGGTTCGTCGTGGATCTTCGCAGGCGAAAACAAGAGCGGAGACGGCAACGTCAAGCGGCAGGTCGCCGACGTCTC
>PHEM01000068.1 GCA_002842935.1 Alphaproteobacteria bacterium HGW-Alphaproteobacteria-13
CCCGCCGACCCGCCGACCGCCGAGGAACTGAACGATTTCTGCCGCGCCTCGCTGGCGGGATTTAAATGTCCGCGCGGCTATGATTTCGTGGACGATATCGGCCGCACGGCCATGGGCAAGGTCAACAAGAAGGCGCTGCGGCAGCGCTTCTGGCCATCGGACAGGACCATCGGCGGATGATGCGGCATCTCTTCCTGATCGCGGCCTTCGCGCTGCTGGCGGCCTGCGGGCGTTCCGGCACCGCGGGCGGAGACGACTGGCCGGGCTATGGCGGGCCGATCGGCGACACGCACTATAGCCCGCTGGCCGAGATCGATGACGGCAATATCTCCCGGCTGGGGCTGGCATGGTATCGCGACATCGACGTCGCGCCCAGCAGCCTGTCCGCGCCGGTCGCGGTCGACGGCGTGCTCTATTATGCCGCCGGGCACAGTGTCGTCACGGCGGTGGACGCCGCGACGGGCAAGGAGAAATGGACCTACGATCCCGAAGTGTGGAAGGTCGCGGGCGAAAAACTGCGCGCCGCCTGGGGCATTCGCGGCATCGCCTATGACAATGGCAAGATCTTCACGGGCACGATCGACGGCCGGCTGATCGCGATCGATGCGCGCACCGGCAAGCCGCTGTGGAGCGTGATGACGGTCGAAAAGGATGACCAGCGCTATGTCACCGGCGCGCCCTGGGTGTTCAAGGGCAAGGTGGTGATCGGCCATGGCGGAGCGGATTTCGCGCCGGTGCGCGGCTATGTCACGGCCTATGACCAGGATAGCGGGCGGCAGCTGTGGCGTTTCCACACCGTACCGGGGAACCCCGCCGACGGATTCGAGAATCCGGCGATGGAGATGGCCGCGAAGACCTGGACCGGCGAATGGTGGAAATATGGCGGCGGCGGTACGGCCTGGAACGCCATGGCCTATGACCCGAAATACAACCGCATCTATATCGGCGTGGGCAACGGGTCGCCGTGGAACCAGAAGATCCGCAGCCCGGAGGGCGGCGACAATCTGTTCCTCTGCTCGGTGGTGGCGCTCGACGCGGACACCGGCGAATATGTCTGGCATTATCAGACCAATCCCGGCGAGACGTGGGATTTCAACTCGGCGATGGACATTTCCCTTGCGGAGCTGACCATCGACGGCAAGCCACGCGACGTGCTGATGCATGCGCCCAAGAACGGCTTCTTCTATGTCATCGACCGCAAGGACGGAAAGCTGATCTCCGCCGAGAATTTCGTGCCGGTGAACTGGGCGAGCCGCATCGACATCGCAACGGGGCGGCCGGTCGAGAATCCCGAGGCGCGCTATCCGGACGGGAAGGCGGCGATCGTCTATCCCTCGCCGTTCGGCGCGCATAATATCGAGGCGATGTCGTTCAATCCGGCGACGGGTCTCGTCTATATCCCGGCGATGGATCAGGGCCGGGTTTATATCGATCCGCCCGGCCCGCTTGCCGGATGGCGGCATCTGGGTTCGCAGCGGCTCAGTTCCGGCACCGGCGCACCGCCTGCGGGAATGACTCCCGATCGCCCGGCGACCTCGATGCTGATCGCCTGGAATCCAGTGACGCAGAAAGAGGCGTGGCGCGTGCCGATGGCCGGCCTGCGCGGCGGCGGCGGCACTGCGACCACGGCGGGCAACCTGTTGTTCCAGGGCACCTTCGACGGGCGCTTCGTCGCCTATGCGGCGGATAGCGGACGCGAGCTGTGGTCGTTCGATGCCCAGACGGCGGTGATGGCGCAGCCGATCGTCTATCGCGCGGGGGGCAAGCAATATGTCACGGTGATCGCGGGCGCGCGCTTCAGCAGCGCTTCCGGCCTGCCGCGCGAATGGAATTACCGCACGCAGCGCTGGCGGGTGCTGACCTTCGCGCTCGACGGCAAGGCGAGCCTGCCGGCGGCGGAGGCGGTGGACACGCCCACCGTCGATGATCCTGCCTTCCGCGTCGATCAGGGCCGGGCGACGCTGGGCGCGCGCGTCTATGGCGAGCGCTGCGCGATCTGCCACGGCAGCAACGCGCAGTCGGGGGGATCGGCGCCCGATCTGTTGCAATCGTCGATACCGCTCGATCTGGCGAGCTTTGTCGCGGTCATGCATGAAGGGGTGCTGGAGCCGCGCGGTATGCCCAAATTCGCGGACGTGCCGGAATCGGAGATCGTCGCCCTCCAGCACTATCTGCGCAAGCGCGCGCGCGAGGTGCTGGCCGCTCAGAAGGCGGGGCAGCCGGGCGACGATGTGCGGCACGGCGTGGAAGGTCAATGAACCCGCTCGCGGAGTGAAGGAAGTCATGGGTATGAAGGCTGGCGGCGTGGCGATTACCGGGGTGGGGGAAACGCCCTTCATCCGCGGTTCGGACGACACGGTGCTGCAGATGATCGCGCGCGCCGGACTGGATGCGATCGCCGACGCGGGCCTGACGCCCGCTGACATCGATGGCTTCGTGGTCAATCAATACACGGGGCACGGCTCGGATGAACTGGCGCATGTGCTCGGCACGGGCGAGCGCCGCTTCGCGGCGGTCGCCGACAGCGCGGGCGGGACCGCGACCACCGGCCATGCGCTGATGCTCGCCCAATTGGCGATCGAAGCGGGGCTGGCGACGCATGTGCTGGTGCCCTATGCGATCCGATCGACCAAGCCCGGCGGCGTCTATGCCTTTCATGCGAACGAGCCGCACAAGGCGGCGTTCGAGATGCCGGTCGGCTTCTTCGCCCAACCGACCTATTTCGCCAGCATGGCCAACCGCTATGCCCATGAATTCGGTATGACCGAGGAGGAACTGGCGGCGGTCCCCATGACCTATCGCGCCTGGGCGGCGCTGACGCCCGGCGCGCAAAAGCGCGAACCGATGGATCTCGACACCTATCGCCGCAGTCCCATGATCTCCACGCCGCTTCGCGTCGCCGACTGCTGCCTGACGACCGACGGCGGCGGAGCCTATGTGGTGAGCGCGGTCGAGCGCGCGCGCGACATGCCGCATCCGGTGGTCGCCGTGCAGGGGATCGGGCTGGCCTTCAACAACTGGCCGCACGGCGTGCTGTTCACGCAAAAGCCCTGCACCTTCGAATTTCCCGGCGAAGCGTCGGCCCAGCGCGCCTATGCGATGGCGCAGGTCGGCCCGGACGACCTCGATCTGGCGCAGATCTATGACGGATTCAGCATTTCCGCGCTGGTCCAGACCGAGATGCTGGGGCTGTGCGAGCGGGGGCAGGGACCGCGCTTCTATGCCGCGGGCCATGGGATGCCGGGCGGGCGGATGCCGATCAATACCAGCGGCGGGCATATGTCGGGCGGCTATGTGCCGGGCATCAACCTGTTGATCGAAGGCGTGCGCCAGCTGCGCGGGCAAGAGGGCCAGCGGCAGGTGCCCGACGGCGGCAATTCGCACGCCACCACCATTTTGGCACGGAACTGACCCATGGGCATCCCGATCTATCCCGTCCATCTCGAAGACCCGAAGCTGCAGGGCTTTTATGACGGTCTCGCCGCCGGGGAATTGCGCATCACCGCCGACACGGAAACCGGCGAATGGGTGTGGTATCCGCCGGAAATCGTGACGGGACGTCCCGACGCGACGCTGGAATGGCGCACGGTCGCGCCCATTGGCAGCGCCTATACCTTCACCACGGTCGTGCGCAGTCTGCTGCCGGGCGATCACAAGGCGGAGGTGCCGTTCACCGTGGTGCTGTTCGAACCCGATGAGGCGCCGGGCGTGCGCATTCCCGGCGTGCTCGTCGATGCCGATGGAATCGAACCCGCCTGCGGGATGCGCCTGCGGCTGAAGCCGGTGCGGGCGGGAGACCATATCATCGCGGGATTCGCTCCCGCCCAATGAGGAGAAGGCATATGGATCGTCGCATGTTCATCGGTTCGATGGCGCTGGCGGGACTGGGTGCGGCGCTTGGCGGCTGCGCGACGACGCTGCCGCAGGCGGCGGCCGATCGCCCCGCGCCGCTCAACGTCGCCGATTTCACCGTGGCGGTGTCGGAGATCCACGATGCGGAAGGCGTGGCGACCGCGCCGGACGGCCGCCTGTTCCTGTCGAGCATGACGTCCGCGGTCGCGGTGCGCGCAACGGACGGCGCGATCCGCCATATCGGCGCGCCGCTTGCGCCCACGGGGATCGCCGTCGATTCCCAGGGACGGGTTCTGGTCGCCAATATGGGACTGCTCAACAACGGGCCGGGACCATTGCAGCGTGTCGATATAGCCACCGAAACCGTGGAAACGCTCGTCTCGGAGCTGGAGGGCAGGGCGCTGGTCGCCTCCAACTCCCCCATCGCGGCGCGCGACGGCACGATCTATTGCAGCCATACGAGTTGGGGACCGATCGTCAATATCGGCACGACCGACCCGGCCGGATTCATCTATCGCGTCGCGCCGGACGGAAAGGCCGACATCGTCGCGCGGCGACTGCGCGGCGTGAACGGCCTGTGCCTCGATGCGGGGGACCGATATCTTTACGCCTCGCTGACGGCGGAAGGGCGGATCGTGCGTTTCCGGCGCATGGCCGATGGATCGCTGGGACCGCGCGAGGATTATGGGCCGGTGCTGGGCACGGTTGTTCCCGACCATCAGGCGCGCGATATCCGCGCCATTTCGGGACCGGAGAGAGGCGCGCTCGGCTATTGCGACGGTATTGCCTTCGACACCGCGGGATGGCTGTGGGTAACGCTGCCCTTCTCCAACCGCATCGTCGCGATCGCGCCCGATGGCGCCCGCGCCGTCGACATCGTGCATGATCCGGAAGGCAAGGCGATCGTGGTGCCGACCAACCTGTGCTGGGGCGGGACCGACCGCCGCGATCTGTATATCGCCTGCCGGGGCAACGGCACGATCATCCGGGCGCGCAGCGAAGCGGTGGGCCTGCCGATGGCGAACTGGCCAGCCTGACATAAAAAAACCCGGACTCCTGCGAAGATGAGGAGTCCGGGAGCGGGGAATGGAAACCCGTGTGGTGATCGCGTCGCTCAGCGCGACAGGAACGCCTGACGCATCACGTAATAATCGTCGTTGGGGAATTTCTCGCTGTGCCCGCCAGCGAGCCATTGTGCATAGGGGGTGGTCGCAGGCACGGGATCCGACGTATAGTCGGACAGACCGCGCCGCTGGATGATCTTCCACACGCCGCCGCGCCGTTCGAAGATATCGAGATAGCGGCCCTGGAAGAACACATCCTCTTCGCCGCCGCCCTGCGCGTCGCGGCGGTGCTGCGCCAGATAATAGCATTCCGAAAAGGCGCGATCGCCCTTCACCTCGATCGTGACGTTGGAGATGTGATGGCAAGCATATTTGAGGTTGTTGATGATGCGGAAGGCAAAACCCGCGAAATCGCTGGAACTGCCTTCGAACCGGCCGTGCTTGTGTGTCGATTCCGGCCAGAAGCAGGACCGCAGCAGCGCCTCGTCGGCGCGGTCGTTCGATCGCGCATAGGCAAACAGCACATCGCGAATCTGATCCTTGGCAAGCAGTTCGTCGAGCTTCACGGCTGTATCCTGCGATGATTTCTTGTCCCGGGTTGCCGCCGCCGCGCCGCTCGCGGCAAGGCCCGCGGCGGGCAGAAGCAGCATGGCGCCCAGCGCGCGGCGGCGATTCTGTCGTTCCATCTTTCGTTCCTTCACTTCGCTTTGACCAGACCGACTTCGCGCAGGCGCGGCAGCACCGCGCTTTCGAACAGGCGCAGGCCGCGCCACGAAATCTCCGGGTCCAGCCCGCCGAGCAGCGCGTGGAAGGTGATCGCGGACTGATCGCCCAGCCCGACCAGAAGATCGAAGCATTCGTCGGGCGTCAGCACCTCGATATTGGGCATCGCCTTCAGCGCCTCGATGCTGTCCGCGGCGCCATAGCGTGTCTGGCCGACGCCGCGCTCCTTGGCCCATTCGGCATAGGTGTTGGTCGCATAGGCGACATGCGGGGCGATCAGCGGCCAGTCGCGGTCCGGATCGTCGGAGACATAGAGGAAGCTCGGTCCCGATTTCAGCTGCGGCTCGGGCGGCGGGAACCCGGCCTTTTCCCGCTCCGCTTCATAGATTTTGAACAGGTCGGGATGACCGGGATAATATTGATATCCGGCCTTCGCCGCACGGATCGCCGATTTCTCGGTCGATCCGCCCATATAGATTTTCGGCCCGCCCGGCGTCGCGGGGCGCGGCGTGACTCGCACCGTGCGGCCGCGGAATTCAAAGGGTTCGCCCGTCCACGCCGCCTTCAGCGTCGCCATCGTCTCGTTCATGATCGCGAGCCGCTTGGTGATGTCGCGGCCGAACATCTCGAACTCATGCGGACGATAGCCCATGCCCGCGGTGAATATGATGCGGCCCGGCGCGATATTGTCGAGCACCGCCAGATCCTCTGCCAGCCGCAGCGGATCGTGCATCGTGACCACCAGCGCGGAAAGATGCGCGGTGATGTTTTCCGTGGCGCCCAGAATCGAGGCCGCCTGGATCATCGACGAGGGGCAATAGCCATCCTCCGCGCCATGATGCTCGGCCAGGCAGACCTCGTCGAAACCGAGCTTGTCGGCCCAGATCGACTGGTCGATCGCGGTGCGATAGAGCACGGGATGCGGCGCCCCGAAGCTGGGGCTGTTCATGTCGTAGCGAATTTTGAGTTGCATGGCTCTCTCCAGGCTGGATGCGTTGGTCAGGCGTTGACGCTCGAAGCGATGCGGCCCGTGACGCTGGGGGCGACGCGGGCGGCGCCGGACGCGACCAGCGCCTCGATTTCGGCGGATGAAAAGCCCGCTTCGGCCAGGATCTCACGCGTGTGATGACCCAGCCGCGGCGCGGAGCCGCTGGCGTGACCCGGTGTCTGGCTGAGTTTCATGAACAGGCCGAACTCGCGGACATGGCCGTACATCGAATCCTTGTCCTCGACGACGCGGTTGGTGTCGAAGGCCCAATCCTCCCACAAGGCTTTCTGCACCCAGCTTTCCTCCAGGGGAATCTCGCAAGGCGCGCCGGCGGCATCGAGCCGCGCGAACGCGTCCGCGCTGCTGCGTTCCGCGAAGAAAGGCGTCAGCACCTCCTTGAGCGCCGCGTCGTTGTCGGAGCGCAGGCGGGCGGTCAGGAAGCGCGGATCGTCCACCAGTTCCGGGCGGCCGATCGCCTGCGCCAGCGCGGCGAAACGATCGTCCTGACGGCAGCTGATGCACAGGAGGCCGTCGCTGGTGCGATAGAGGCTGTCGAGCGCGTTGAAGCCCATCTGTTCCTTGTCGAGCCGCATTCCATAGACCGTCTTCATGTCGGCATCGAGGAAATGCTCGGACGTGGTCCACAGGCTCGAATGGAGCTGCGGGCATTCCATATAGTCGCCCGTGCCGGTAACCGCGCGGCGTTCCAGCGCCATCAATATGCCCGCCGCGCCAAGAAAGCCGTTGTTGTAATCCTCGTTGCCGAACACCGAGCGGGCGGGCGGGTTGCCCTCTCCGCCGCCTTCATAGAGCAGGCCGGTCCAGCCGCTGACCAGCGGCGCGAAGCTCTTGAGCTTCGCCTTGGGACCCTGTGAACCATAGCCGGGCAGATAGGCATAGATCAGCTTCGGGTTGATCTGCTTGAACGCCTCATAGCCGATCCCGAGCTTGTCGGCCTTGCCGGGACGCAGATTGTGCGTGACGATGTCGGCGGTCTCTACCAGACGCTTCACCGCCGCCAGCCCCTCGGCCGTCTTGAGGTCGAGGACGATGTCGCGCTTGCCGCGCTGGGCGGCGGCGAACACGTCGGGCAGGGGGCGCATCTGGTCGCCGTCGGGCGTCTCCACCTTGATGACGTCCATGCCCAGATCGTTGAGCAGCCGCCCGCCATATCCCACGGCGAAGAAAGAGCTGAAATCCAGCAGCCGCAATCCTTCCAGCGGACGCTTGAGCGAAACCTGCGGCGCGGCGGCGGCGCGAACGGGCCGTGCGAGCAGGTCGGGCAGCGCGGCGTTGTCGGCGCCTACCACCGGTGCGGGGCGGGGCGTCGCGGCGGGAGAGGCCGCATATTTCAGCGCCGGGCCTGCTTGGTGAATCGTTCCGAAATCCGGATCGGGCATGGCGATGCGCATCTGCGCGAACTCGGTCTGGTCGTCGAGCAGCACCTCGGCCGGTTCGAGGACCGGCAGCGCGGCGACGTCCGCCGCCTGGAACAGCTTGATCCATTCGTCGCGCGGACGCGCCCTGAAGGCATCGAACACCTCGACACGGGCGATGCGATATTCATCTTCGTTCAGCGGCACCATCATTTCCGGTCCCTTGACCGCCTGAACGCGGTCGCCGAAGCCGAGCACGTCCATCGCCGCCTTGAACCCGCCGGGACCGCCGGTGTGGAATTGCAGGAACAGGCCGTCGCTGCATTCGAACATGCCGGTGATCAGGCGGACGTTGCCAAAGCGGTCCATCGATCCCGAGTCGCCCTTCTTGATGTAGGAGATGCCGTCCTCCTGCCACCAATTGTTCATCGGCGATTGCGCGAGCATGGAATCGAGGAGCGACACCTCGACTTCCTGTCCGACGCCGATCAGACGGCGCGCGCGCAGCGCGGCGAGACCGCCGATCACGGAAAGGAACGCTTGCCCGTAATGCAGCGCGGGATGGCCGAGATAGACCGGGCCGGGGCGCAGCGTGCTGAGCTTGTCGATCATCGTGCCCAGCCGCGCGGCGGCGAGCGACTCGCCATAGGGGCGGTCCGAATGGGGCGTGTCGCGCCCGTAAGCGGTGAGCGCGCAAGCGATGAGGGCGGGGAAATCGCGGGCGAGGGCGGCGGAATCCAGCCCCACCGCTTCGGCGGCTTCGTCGTCCATCGCGTGGATCACCATGTCGGCGCGGGCCAGCAGACCGCGCAGCGTCTCGCGCCCTTCAGCGCTGGCGATGTCCAGTTCGACGCTTTTCTTGCCGCGATCCCAGCTTTTGCGAGTCAGGTCATGGGCAAAGAAATTGCCGCCATGCGGCTCGATCTTGATAACCTCGGCGCCATGATCGGCGAGCAGCATCCCCGCGATCGCCACGGGCATCTGGTCCGCGATTTCGACAACGACGATATTTTCCAACGGTCCTGGCATCGTTCACTCCCTCGGGGCGGCTCTGTGGCCGGTCTGATAAAAGGGCCGGCGCAAGACAGCGCGCGGTACGATTGCAACAGACAACAAAAGCCGCCGCGAGGCAAGTAATTTTGCACCGTGGGTTGAAATTCAATCGTTTGTCGTAAGGCGCCCGGGATCGAAGACGGGACGTTCCATCTGGAACTGGTCGCTGGTGCGGGCATACCAGCCGCTGCCATGCGTCCGGCCGATCAGTTTCATCGCCGGCGTATCGAGATAAAGACGCTTCGGATCGGTGATGAACTCGTCGCGGATATGCGCCATCAGTATCTCGGCGATCACCACGGTTTGCAGCGTGCCGACGTCCAGCGCGGCGATCTTGCGGCATTCGAAGCTGACGGGAGCGGTGGCGATGCGCGGCGGTGCGACCAGCTCCGACGGCAGCGTTTCCAGCCCGGCATAGGCGATCTCATCGACGTCGAAGGGGGCGTCGACGCTGCACTGGTTCATCTTTTCCGCATCGCCCTCGCATACCAGATTGACGACGAATTCCCCGGTTTCGATGATGTTGGTGCCGGTGTCCTTGATGCCGCGCGTCGCCGGATTCTTCAGCAGTCCCAGCACGATCAGCGGCGGTTCGATGCCGACGGCGTTGAAGAAGCTGTAGGGCGCGGCATTGCGCACCCCGGCGGCGGACTGGCTGGTGACCCAGGCGATCGGCCGCGGCGTGACCGTCGAATTGACGATCTTGTAGCGAGTGGCCATCGGCAGCTCGCGCATGTCGAATTGCATCGGGGCGCTCCTATGACTTGGCGCGGGCTTTGGAGCGGGCGACGAAGGCCTCGCGCGCCCGGACCACTTCTTCGCCGGTCTGGCAGATGTGGCAATAGGCCAGCTCGAGGGCATGGCTGGTTGCGAGATCGGACGTTTCGGATGTGGTCAGCAGCCGCTTCGTCAGTTCCGCAGCCTGCCGGTTGCCCTTTCCGATCGTCTCGGCGAGGGCGATGGCGTCTTCCACCGCCTTGCCCGGCGCGGCCAGCCGCGAGGCGAGACCGAGCGACACCGCCTCGGCGGCGTCGAGCGTTCGGCCCGAATAATAGATGTCCGCCGCACGGCGCGCGCCGATCTGGCGGCTGAGGAACCATGCGCCGCCACCGTCCGGCACCAGTCCATAGTCGAGGAAGGGCGCGCCGAATTTCGCGCTGTCCGACACGATGATCATGTCGCAGGCGAGGGCGATACTCCACGCGATGCCGAAGGCGCCACCTTCCACCGCCGCGATGGTCGGCATGGGCAGGGCGTGCAGCCGCGCGATGGCGCGCTGGCCCAGTTCCAGCCGTTTCGCCAGCCGCAGCGCGCCGTCGCCGCGCGAGGGCGGGACCTTCACGTCGCCGCCGTTGCTGAAATAGCCCTCCGCCCCGCACAGCACCACGGCGCGGGCGGGCGTTTCCCCCTCCAGCCGGTCGAGCACGGCGGAAAACTGCTCCCACAGCGTGAAGGACACGGTGTTGCGCGCCCGGGGGCGATTGAGCGTCAGCACGACGATGTCGTCCGGCCGCCATTCGACGATCAGTTCGCGATCCGTTTCCACCATATATCCTCCTTTCGTCCATCAATGCCGGTTACGGCCGCGAAAGCAAGCGATATTGCACTGGTGGATAGTTTTATGCCCGTGCCGACATCAGCTTGCGGGGCAGGGGCAGCGCGACCTCGCCTTCGATCTTGACTCGTGTCAACATCTCTTCGATCTCTTTGCGCGCCGCGCCGCGCGTGGCTCCGACCAGGAAAGTGAGATAGGTCGAAACCAGGTGGACGATGATCTCTTCGTCCGGAATGCGCCCCAGCGCCCAGTCGTTGATGGTCGCGTATCGCAGGCGCACCACGTCGTCGACCAGCCGGTCGATGGTGATCCAGGGCTGCAGCTGCTTCTTGCGGTGAAGCTCGCCCAGCCACAACATGCTGGGTTTCGTCGCGATCGAGTGCATCGCCTGCCAGATATCGTCATCCACGTCGGGGCTGAAATAAAGCGCCATGATCGCTTTGATGTAATTGCGGATATGCCGGTTGCGCCGAATGATGGCGGTCACGCGCTCCATATCGTACATCATCGTCCCCGGCGGGTGGACGAAGACGAGATTCTTGACATAGGCCTCGAAATATTCCTGGATCGCCGCCGCGATCATGCGCTCGCGGGTCTGGAACGCGTTGTAGAGCGTGCGCTTCGCCACTCCGGCCCGCAGCCCGATCTCGTTCATGCTGAGACCCGCCAGCCCCTGCTCGGCGATCACCTTGCGCGTTTCTTCGAGTATCCGCTGCCGCCGGGCGATGATCGCGGGACTCGAATAGCTTTGGGGTCGGTCTCTGGCCTCCTGCAACAAACTAACTCATCCTTCCAGATTGGGCGTTCGGTGCGGCGCTTGTGCCGTGCGCGGTGGAGAGCGTCAACCGCCGCTCTCCACCGTCACGCGCCTTTTCACCGCGCTGCGGCCGTTTCCCGGGCACGCTGGCGGATAAAGTGCCGCAGTTCGTCGATCTCCTCGTCGGTGAACTCGGCATAGCTCGGCATACCGTTCGGCATCAGCGCGCCGTCGCGCACGATGGCCGTGAACGCATCCCGGTCGAGCGGGACAGGCGAGGCGCGCAGATCGGGCGCGGCGCCGCCGGAGATCATCCCGGCGCCATGGCAGATCACGCAGGACTGGCCATAGGTCGCGCCGCCCCGTCCCGCCTTGGCCTGATCGACGGTGAAGCCCGGATCGAGCTGCGGCGTCACGGGTTCCGGCTGGAACGGCGGCAGGGTCGCCGTGCCGCCCAGCGCGAAAGTCAGCACGCGCCGGCGCTGCTGGCGATAGTCCCACGTGGGCGTATTGGCGCTGCTGGAACGAAAGCCGGTGATGACCGTCACATATTGCTTGCCGTCCACCAGATAGGTGATGGCGTTGGCAAGGATGCCGTTCTGAGCGTCGAAGGACCACAACTCCTTGCCGCTGTCGGCGGCATAGGCGGCGAATTTACCGTCGTTGCGCCCCTGGAACAGAAGGTTGCCCGCCGTGGCGATGATGCCGCCGTTGAGCATTCCCGGCTGATCGATCTTCCATGCCGGTTTCTGCGTCACCGGGTTGTAGGCGACAAGCTCGCTCTTGGTCGGCGGCGGAGCCGGGCTGCCGGGAGGAGGCGCGCCGAACCCGGTGTTGACGAACATGTTGGGCCGATACGTCCACCCTTCGATGCTCGCCGGATCGGCGAACCAGCGGCCGCCTTCCATCGCCGGGATATAGGCGAGGTTGGTGCGCGGGCTGAAGGCCATCGTCTGAACGCCGTGCGCGCCGAGAGGATGGGGGTAGAGCATGAACGGCTTGCCGTCGGCCATGCGCGCTTCCTCCCGAAGGATCGGCCGCCCCGTCTCCATGTCGATGCGCTCGGCCCAATTCTGCTTGCCGAACTCCCCGGCGGAGATCAGCTTTCCGTCCTCGCGGTCGATGACATAGAAGAAGCCGTTCTTCGGCGCGTGGATGAGAACCGAGCGCGGCTTGCCGTCTATGGTGAGTTCGGTCAGCTGGATGTCCATCGCATTGTTGAAATCGAAGGTATTCTCGGGGTTGGTCTGATAGTGCCAGACATATTCCCCGGTCTTCGCATCGAGCGCGACGACGGAGGCGAGATAGAGGTTGTCGCCGCCTTTCGGACTGCGGATCCTGGGGTTCCACGGCCAGCCATTGCCCGTGCCCAGATAGATGCGATCGTATTTCGCGTCATAGGCCATGGCGTGATAGACGGTGCCGCCGCCGCCGAACTTCCACCATTCGCCGGTCCATGTTTTCGCCGCGCGCTCCATGGCCTCGCTCTCGAAGCCGTCGGCCGGGTTGCCGGGGACGACGTGGAAGCGCCACGCCTTGCGTCCGCTGTTGATGTCATAGGCAGTGACGTAGCCGCGCACGGGCGCATAGTCCGCTCCGCCAAAGCCGATCACCACCTTGTCGCCGGCGATCCACGGCGGCCCGGTGATATAGCCGTTCTCCGCCTCGTCCAGCGTCTGGACGGACCAGAGCAGCTTGCCGTTCTTCGCATCGACCGCGATGAGGCGGCCGTCGCGAGTGCCGGTGAAGACCTTACCGTCCTTATAGGCGATGCCGCGAATGCCCCAGCCCGCGCGCATCCGCATCTTGGAGGCTTCCTGTCCGGCGACGTCGGGATCATATTGCCACAGCAATTTCCCGGTGCGCGCGTCGAGCGCGTGCAGCACGCTGTGTCCGACGCCGAAATAGAGCACGCCGTCCACCGCGAGCGGCGCGGTGTAGGAATCGAAGGTGTCGAGATCATAGGACCAGGCCAGGCCCAGCTTGTCGATATTGCCGTCGTTGACCTGGTCGAGCGGGCTGAAATGCGTTTCGTCGCTCGTCCCCCCATAGGACGCCCAGTTGCTGCCGTCGTTGACGCCGCCGCCCTTGCTGCAGGATTGAACCGTCAATCCCGCGACCAGCGCCGCGGCAAAGAACAGCGTAGTCCGTCCGGTCCGAAACAAAGCCATCTGTCGCGCTCCCTCTCTCAACTGGCCTATATGTGTAATTGCTGCACCATCATGCAATTTTTGACAAGTGTCAACGCGCAGTCGCTCGCGCGGCGGCGATCCCCAGCGTTTCGCCGCTATCCCGTTGCCATTTTTCGAACCACGGTGCGAGCTGCGCCGCGCGGAAATCCGGCGCCATCGCCGTCCGGGGACGGATCAGCAGGGGGTTGACCGTCCCCGCCGACGTCGCTTCCCAGCGCGGCAGGCCGGGGGCGTTCGGATCGCCGCCGCGCAGATAGTGGAGCAAAAAGCCGCGCATCGTCGCGCCGATGGCGGCGTCCTGGGCCGTGGGCGCGCGTTGCTGGCCCAGCCAATAGGGCATGTCCTCGCAATGCGCCGCGCCGGGCACGCTGCCGCGCCGCGCCTCGTCCACATAGTCGAAATGATAGGACCAGGCGGGCAGCCCGGCGCGCGCCGCCAGCGCGGTCATGCCCATCGCCGCCGAAGTGAAGATGAAATCGGTCTGCACCTGCCGGATCAGTTCGGACTCGGCGGGAAAGCCATAGTCGGCGGCAACGGCGGCGAGGTCGATGCCGAAGCGCGACTCCAGCGTGGGCCGGTCGAACCCCATCAGGCCGAACACGCTGGCTTCGTTGCTGGTCGAGCCGGATATCAGCGGCACATGGGCGATGGCCCCGCGCGCGAACAGCACGGAGATCGGCGCCGGCAACCAGTTGCCGTCCATCACCGCGCCGAAATCCGGCGCGCCGGTATCGCCCGCGAGAATCTGTTCGGTCGTCAGCTGCCGCAGCGCCGCGATCGCCTCGCCGCCGTACGCGGAGACGCCGACGCGTCCGGCAAAGGCGATGCCTTGCCGTTCGGCGGCCGCCAGCGAGCGGTTGGCGTTGAACAGGCCGCCGCCGGAATGGACGCTGGCGCGGGCGAACAGACCCCGCGCGCGCGGCGTCGCCATCAGCGCGTTGACGCTCGATCCGCCGGCCGAACAGCCGATGATCGTCACATTGCCGGGGTCGCCGCCGAAGCTGGCGATATTGTCGCGCACCCATTCGAGCGCCGCGACCTGATCCATCAGCCAATAGTTGGCGGTGGCGCCGGGCGCCTCGCCCGTGAGTCCGGGGTGCGCGAAGAAACCCAGCCGCCCCAGCCGGTAGTTGGGGGACACGACCACCACGCCGTCCGCGACGATGGGCGGAATGGCGTCATCGAATATCTCGCGTCCCGACCCCATGAAATAGGCGCCGCCGTGGATCGATACGAGGACCGGCAGGCCGCGCGCACCGGGATCGGGTGTCGCGACATTGAGCGTGAGGCACGCCTCGCTTTGCGGATGGTCGGTCGATGGGCGGCGCGGTTGGGGGCAATCGGGTCCGAAGCGCGAGGCGTCGCGGATCGATGTCCATGGTGTTGCGGGGGCGGGCGCCCGCCAGCGCGCTTCGCCGATCGGCGGCGCCGCAAAGGGAATGTTTCCGAACAGCGCC
>PHEM01000525.1 GCA_002842935.1 Alphaproteobacteria bacterium HGW-Alphaproteobacteria-13
ATCGAGGAGGAAAATCAGCCCCTACACATCACCGCCAAAGCCGCCTGACGATGGCCCACGGCCACAGCCGAAATTACACCACCTTGACGGACGCGACCTTGGCAAGCAAAGGCATGGCTGAGGGGCCGCGTATTACATTGTAATACCGTTAGAATCCCGGATATTCAGGGGGTTCGGATGCCTGCGCCTTACTGTATTACAAAGCGCATCATATCGCATCACCTGTAAACGCACGCATTCCCGCCAGTTTTGGTACGGCACTGCCGTGTCCGGTCTGCACCCTTTCCCTTTGATCCTGTAGCTTTGATGGCTCGTGGTTTTTGGGGATCTAAGCCGAATCCGGGTGGGCCTTGCATGGCCTGTCAGCGGCACGCCGACGCTGCGGCATTGCCCAGGATCGGCAGGGGTAACCGAGGCAGATAGGGGCAGGGGGGTTGCCAAGCGGGCCTAGATGCCGATCCTCGCGCGCGGGAGGTTTCAGCACCAACCCACGAGGTACAACCATGGCCAGAAAAGGAAGTCTCGAAGCCGAAAGACAGGCAATCGCAAAGGAGCGTCAAGCGCTGGAAGCGCGCGAGGCGAAACTGCGGACAAGCGAGCGGGCGGCAAGTGTCGAGCTGATGCACAAGTCAGTTCTCGGCAAGGCGCCGTTCGAGAGGGTCGAAGCATTCTTCGCCGCTCTCGGAAAGCTCGGTCTGGACGAAGCCGAGAAACGCCTTCGGGCAAGCTGAAACCGGCCTCGACGGAGGCCAGCGCAGCCGGGGTTCCCAAAGTTACTGCCTGCCTTGCGCAGGCAGTCGAGGGGGCCCCGACTGCGCTTTATCTGGACACGCAAAAAGAGGGGGCCGGAGAGCCCCTTGTCGGTGCCCTCCGGCGCTGCGATCGATGATCATTTCAGAACGGGCAATCCGCGTCCCATTCGGGATCCATAACCACGCTCATGAAGCTTGCGGCGCGGGCGATGTTCGCTTCGTCAAAATCGTCGGCCATCATGCCCGGGACGGAATGGACGATCCGGTCGATCAGGTCCTGGGGCAGGGCGTTGTAGTCGCCCTCGTCGATGGCGAGAAAGCAGCCGAACTCGTCCTCAATGACATGCTGGTCGAAGAAGCTGTGCTGGGCCCGGATAGTCGCGGCGCGCACTGCTGCGTCATAGCTGATGGGGTCGAAAGCCGGGATTTCGAGGGTCTTGGTAAGAGCGTTCATGTGAGCCTCCTGTCAAAGGAATTGAAGAGGTCTCTTCCGGGATGGCCGAGCTTGGACCGGGTCAGGAACGGGCCGCCCGCGGCCCGCCGCGCAGCGGGGGTGGGGGAGCCGATTTTTTCGCCTTCTTCAGGCGTAAAAATTGGGGGAACCGCCCTTCTTGACGCGGGCCAATGGCGGCCATCATGCTTGGAATTCTGCGAGAGTGTTTAACCCTGTTGGGCAGCACCCCCGGTGGTCCCAAGCACGGGTCTCGTCCGTCCGGCCGATGCGAAGCCTTCGCGCCCTCGCCAGCAGGCCGACAGGCCGTTACTGGCGAGGGCAAGAAGCGAGCGAGCCGGGCGATGAAAGTGTGCGTCCCGATCGACAAAAAAGAAGGGCATCCGGCGGTGAGGCCGGACACCCTTCTGGTTGATGCAATCGGAGCAGGCCCCGCTCAGAACGGCGGG
>PHEM01000069.1 GCA_002842935.1 Alphaproteobacteria bacterium HGW-Alphaproteobacteria-13
GGCTGGCCGGGGCCGCCGATGACGTCGCCGCCGCGCTCGCGATCGCCGACCCGGCGCTCGACCTCGCTCATCCGCTGAAGGGACCGTTCCGCACCGTCGCCAGCGGCGGCGAAGCGGCGGCCGCGGCGGCGATGACGATGGCGCGCCATGCCGGGCTGCTGCCCGCCTTCTTCGTGCGCGCGGCGGCGGGGGAGGCGGAGACGGCCTGCGCGGCGGACGATGTGGCGATGCTGCTGGACCCCGCGCGGCTGGCCGTCGCGGCGCGCGCGCGCCTGCCCGTCGCGGCGAGCGAGACGGCGGAGATCGTCGCTTTCCGCAGCCCGGAGGAAGCGTCGGACCATGTCGCGCTGGTCATCGGGCGGCGCGACGCGAACCCGCCCGTGGTGCGGCTGCACAGCGAATGCCTGACGGGCGACGTGCTGGGCAGCCTGAAATGCGATTGCGGGCCGCAGCTTCACGCCGCGCTGCACGCGATGGCGGACGCGCCGTGGGGCGTGCTGCTCTATCTGCGGCAGGAAGGGCGCGGCATCGGTCTCGTCAACAAGCTGCGCGCCTATGCGTTGCAGGATCAGGGCCATGATACGGTGGATGCGAATTTGCGGCTGGGCTTTCCCGTCGAGGCGCGCGACTTCGCGATCGCCGGGCGGATGCTGGATCTGCTGAACATCCCGCGCATCCGGCTGATGACCAACAATCCCGAAAAAGTGGCGCGGCTGGCGGCGGAAGGGGTCGAGGTGGTCGAGCGGATTCCGCTCGCGTTGCCGACCAACCCGCATAACGAGCATTATCTCGCGACGAAGCGGGATCGGACGGGGCATCAATTGTAACAACCCGTCATTGCGAGGAGCGTAGCGACGACGCAATCTCCAGCTATCGGTCAAGGCAGGACGATAGCTGGAGATTGCTTCCCCTGGCTTTCGCCGGGGTCGCAATGACGAAGGTTCAATGCACGAACCGCGCCACCACGTCGCGATAGCTGCGGCTGACCTTCACCTGCGCGCCCGATCCCAGCACCAGGAAGCATTCGCCGTTGGTGTGCGGCTTGACCTGCTTGACCTGTGACAGGTTGACGATCGTCGAGCGGTGCACGCGCTGGAAGTTGCGCGGGTCGAGCCGCTTTTCCAGATCCTTCATCGTCTCGCGCAGGATCAGGCTGTTGTCGGCGGTATAGATGCACATATAATCGCCCGCGGCGTCGATGCGCTCGATGCTGTCGACGTCGACGCGGAAAATCTGCCCGCGATCCTTGATGTTGATCATCTTTTCATAGCGGTCGGCGGCGGGGGCGTCAGCGGCGGTTTCGGCGTCATAGTCCTCGACCGCTTCGGGCGCGACTTCGGCGAGCACGGTCTTCAGGCGCTCGACCTCGGCCACGCCGCGCTTTTCGGCGAGGCGTTGGCGCACGCGGTCGAGCGCGTCGGCCAGCCGCTCCGGCTCGACCGGCTTGACCAGATAATCGACGGCCTGCGCCTCGAACGCGCGGATCGCATGGTCGGAATAGGCGGTGACGAAGACGACCAGCGGCGGTTCGACCTCCATCAGTCCCTGGATCACCGAAAAGCCGTCGAAGCCCGGCATCTGGATGTCGAGGAAGACCAGGTCGGGCTTGTGGGTCTTGATCTTTCTGATGGCCTCGCGGCCATTGAGGGCGGTGTCGACGACCTCGACATCCGAATGCGCTTCGAGCCGCAATTGCAGGCCTTGAGTCGCCAGCTTCTCATCATCCACCAGGATGGTTCTGATCGTCATGTGCGTTCGGTTCCAATCATTGGCTGCCCTTCGGGCTGAAACGGAAACTCGATCACCACCGTGAACCCGCCGTCCGCGCCCGAATAGGTATCGAACCGCTGCTGGTCCCCAAAGGCCTGGGCCAGCCGGTCCCGGATGTTGGCTAAACCCACGCCGGTGGATTCGGTTGCAGCGCCCGTCGTGGGGTCGGTCGCCTCGCCTGACAATCCCGTGCCGGTATCGGACACGGTGATCCGGACATTTTGACCGGCAAGTTGAGCCGACAGCGTGATGTCGGCCCCATCCTCCTGCGGAGTCACGGCATATTTGATGGCATTTTCGATCAGCGGTTGCAGCAGCAGCGACGGCAGCCGCGCGCGCGCGACCGCCGGATCGATCTCGAAATGCGGGCGCAGACGGTCCTCGAAGCGCATCTTCTCTATCTCCAGATAGAGCTTCAGCGTCTCGATCTCCTGCGCCAGCGTCACTTGCGCGGTCGGCTCGTTGGCGAGCGTGTAGCGCAGGAAGGCCGACAGGCGCGACAGCATCGCATTGGCCGGTTCCGACTGCTTGAGCAGCACCAGGGTCGAAATGCTGTTCAGCGTGTTGAACAGGAAATGCGGGTTGAGCTGATAGCGCAGCATCGCCAGCTGCGCCGAGGCCGCCTGCGCCTCCAGCCGCAGGACGCGGTCATTCTGTTCCTCCAGCCGCAGAAAATAGTTGATCGCATAGTAAAGCGCCGACCAGGCCCCCAGCGAGGTCGCGTCGATATACATGGCGCCCAGCAGCAGGCCCGTGAAACCCGCCTCGCTGGCCGGATTCTGGATCTGCGCGACCCAGGCGTCGATGAATGCCCACAGCGCCGTCGCGACGGCGGCGAGCGCGAAGCTGCCGACCCACATCAGGATCGGGCGACGGTTGATCAGCGCGCGATAGCAGACCGACAGCAGCAGCGAGAGCGAAAAGCCCGTGAGCGCGGAGATGATCTGCGGGATCAGGAAGGAAAAGGGCTGGCCATAGGCGAACCCCGACACGGCGCGCAGGCCCAGCCACGCGCTCCACCCCAATATCTGGAGGTGCCAGAAGGCGCGGACCTTGTTGCCGAAAAACGGTCCCGGCGAGGAAAGGCCGAACAGCGACATCGAATCGGCGGCAGGCTTAGCGGCGCGGGCGGCGAGCGGTACCGGCAAGGACGATCACTCGGCCGCGACGGCGGCGACGCGCGCCCGCGCCTGGCCGAGCGGCTGCAATGCGGCGCGATGCTTCCACATCAATTCCTCGTAGGAGAGCGGGCGGCCGTCGTGCGCGGTGATGACCACGGGACCGATCGGCTGTTCGTCGCGCGAATCGACGAGCACCGGCGTCGACGGCACGCCTGCGCCCCATCGTTCGCCCCACTGGCGCAGCGCGATCATCACCGGCAGCAGCGCGATGCCCTTTTCGGTGAGTTGATACCGCACCTTGCGCCGGTCCTCCGCCAGCACTTCGCGCGCCATCACGCCGTGATCGACCAGCTTCGACAGACGATTCGACAGGATGTTGCGGGCGATGCCCAGTTCCTGCTGAAATTCCTCGAAATGATGGACGCCGTTGAAGGCGGCGCGCAGGATCATGAACGACCATCGCTCGCCCATCGCCTCCAGCGCGAGCGGCAGCGCGCAACTGCCGCCGCCCAGGTCGTTCAACACTTCGCGTAATTTCGTCATAAGGCGAAGCCCTAACGTAAAATCGGCCTCTGCGCCAAAAGAATATAGCGTCCGCGCGCAAGCAACTTTCGCATTGCAATTGACGCGCCATCGACGACATTGGACGCGATGCTCAGGCAATATGAACTCGTCGAACGTGTGCGCGCCTATGACCCCGACGTCGACGAGGGGCTGCTCAACCGCGCCTATGTCTTCACCGTGCAGAAACATGGCACGCAGAAGCGCGCGTCGGGCGATCCCTATTTCAGCCATCCGGTCGAGGTCGCGGGCATCCTGACCGACCTGCACCTCGACAGCGAGACGATCGTCACGGCACTGCTCCACGACACGCTGGAGGACACGCTGACGACGCCCGAGGAGATCGAGCGACTGTTCGGCGCGGACGTCATGCGGCTGGTCGACGGCGTCACCAAGCTGTCCAAGATCGAGGCGCAGACCGAGAATGAGCGCGCGGCGGAGAATCTGCGCAAATTCCTGCTCGCCATGTCGGACGACATCCGCGTGCTGCTGGTCAAGCTCGCCGACCGGCTGCACAATATGCGGACGCTGCACTTCATCCAGAACCCCGACAAGCGCCGCCGCATCGCCAAGGAAACGATGGACATCTATGCCCCGCTCGCCGAGCGGATCGGCATGTATGAATATATGCGCGAGATGCAGCTCCTCGCCTTCCGCGAGCTGGAGCCGGAGGCCTATGCGACGATCACCGGC
Source organism: Alphaproteobacteria bacterium HGW-Alphaproteobacteria-13 (assembly GCA_002842935.1). GTDB lineage: Bacteria > Pseudomonadota > Alphaproteobacteria > Sphingomonadales > Sphingomonadaceae > Sphingopyxis. The sequence continues at coordinate 4,146 of PHEM01000069.1, forward strand.
CGCCTCGCCAAGCTGACCGCGGGCGGCAAGGACAAGGTCGCCGCGATCACTCGCGACCTCAAGGAGCTGCTGGCCGAGGCGGGAATCGAGGCGGACGTGTCGGGGCGCGAGAAGCATCCCTATTCGATCTGGCGCAAGATGCAGGAACGCCACGTCAGTTTCGAGCAAGTGACCGACATCATCGCCTTTCGCGTCATCACGCCGACCGACGCCGATTGCTATGCCGCGCTCGGTATCCTCCACCGCAAGTGGAAGATGGTTCCCGGCCGGTTCAAGGACTATATCTCGACGCCCAAGCGCAACGGCTACAAGTCGCTGCACACGACGATCATGCACCAGCAGAATATGCGGATCGAAATCCAGATCCGCAGCCGGGCGATGCACCAGCAGTCCGAATTCGGTCTGGCCGCGCATTGGGCCTATAAGCAGGGCGGGGCGGGTCCCGACGGGCAAGCGGGGTGGATTCGCGACCTTCTCGAAATCCTCGAACAGACGCATGATCCCGACGAGTTCCTCGAGAACACGCGCATCGCCATGTATCAGGACCGCATCTTTGCTTTCACGCCGAAGGGTAGCCTGCATCAGTTACCGAAGGGTGCGACGCCGGTCGATTTCGCCTATGCCGTGCATACCGGGCTGGGCGACCGCACCGTGGGGGCCAAAGTCAACGGGCGGCTGGTGCCGCTGCGCACGCAGCTCGCCAACGGCGACACGGTCGAGATATTGTCGTCGGACAAGCAGACGCCGCAGCCCGCGTGGCTGGGCTTTGCCGTCACGGGCAAGGCGCGCGCGGCGATCCGCCGCCATGTGCGGTCGAAGGAAAAGGTCGAACTCGCCGCACTGGGGCGCAAGATGTATGACGAGATCGTCTCGCGCCTGCCCAACAAGGTCGGCGACAAGGCGCGCGCGGCGGCGCGCGAGCGGCTGAAGCTGGAGGACGACAAGGCGCTGTATATCGCGATCGGCAAGCGCCAGCTGTCCGACAATGCCGTGCTGGAGGCGCTCGTCCCCGGCATCACCGCCGAAATGAAGATGCGGTCCGGCAAGCTGGGGCAAGGCGCGGCGGTGTCGATCGAGGGGCTGACGCCCGGCGTCGCCTATCAGCTCGCCGCCTGCTGCCACCCCGTGCCGGGCGACCGCATCGTCGGCCTTGCGCGGCCGGGCGAGGGGATCGAGGTCCATGTCATCGATTGCCCCAGCCTGGCCGACGGCATCGACGCCGACTGGATCGACCTGCGCTGGCAGGAGGACAGCGAGGGCGGCAACGCGCAGCTGTGCATCGTCGTCCTCAACGAACCCGGCACGCTGGCGGAAATGTCGGGCATCCTCGCGGCCAATTCGGCGAATATCACCAATTTGCGCCTGTCGAACCGCGAGGGGGATTTCCACACCTATGACGTGGTGGTCGAAGTGCGCGACGTCCAGCATGTGATGCGCATATTGTCCGCGCTGCGCGCGTCCGACAGCGTGGTGCAGGCGGAACGGTTGTAGGCTGTCGTCATTGCGAGCGAAGCGAAGCAATCTCCAGCCCGCGTTCAGTCCGGACGATAGCTGGAGATTGCTTCGTCGCTGCGCTCCTCGCAATGACGGCGGTCAGTTCGGGTAGGTTAGCGGCGGCCGCCACGCGCTCTGGTCCACGGCGTCGCTGACCTTGTAGACCAGCCCCTTGCTGTTCAGGAACAGCTTCTCCATTTCACCGCGCGTGAAGGGGCGCGATCCGACGCGGCCGAAGATCGCGATCTGCCCGCCCGTCTCGTCCACCGCGCGGTCGCGGTCGAGTCCCTTGGACAGCGCCAGCGCGGGCGAGGGCGTCTTCGCCCATGCGATCAACTCGGGCGTCGGCTTCGGCGAGAAACCGTACAGGCCCGGATTGTCGGGGCTGGTCAGTTGCAGCACCTTGATGCCGTTCCGGCCATCGGCGACATAGGCGAACAGCGAGGCGTTGGTCGAGGCGACGATCACGTCCTCGGCATCGCTCATCGCACCGCCGAAGGTCAGCCCCGGCCAGGCCATGGGCGCGGCGGGCCGCGTCACATCGACGATGATCAGCCCGTCGCGCTTCGCCGCCACATACATATAAGTGCGCGCGAGATAGATTTTCCGCGCGTCGGCGACCTGCACGTCGCCGGATGGCACCGCCACGGGATGCGCGAGGTCGGTGACGTCGAACAGCTTCACGCCGCCCGCGTCCGTGACCCATAGATAGCGGAACTGCACCGCGCTCGCCCGCGCGTCGGTCAGCGGCACGCGCGCCGTGACTTTCGGTTCCAGCGGCGCCGACAGATCGACGACGACCAACCCCGTATCGGCCGTGATATAGGCATAGCTGCCCGCCAGCGTGACGTGCCGCGCTCCGCTGAGCACATTGTCCGGGTTCCACGTCAGCGCGCGGTTCAGCCGGTTGTTGCGCAGCTCGCCGTCCGCCAGCGTGTCGATATCGACCAGCACCAGCCCCTCGACGCTGTCGGTGACGACGGCATAGCGATAGATGGGGTGCATCGGCTGTTCGTGGTTTTCGGGGAAATCGCGCACGATCGCCTCGTTGCGCGCCATGCTGACGGGCTGCGTCGTCGCGATCGCCATGCAGGTCGCGTTCCGCGTCTTCACATGCGTGTCATGGCCGAGCGGCGAGAAAGGCGCGCGGACGATGCGGTCCGAAAAGCCCTTGTTGCCGACCGAGGCGATGTCATAGACGCGGAAACCCCCGCGCCCCTCCGCCACGAACATATATTCGCCGCGCTGTTGCAGGCAGTTCACGCGGCCGCGCGTGCCCTGAACGATATTGGCGAATTCCTCCAGCGCCTTCGTCTCGCCCGATCCCCTGGCGTCGAAGGTCTTGCCGCGCACCCAATTCTTCAGCTCGCGCCCGTTGCGATCGACATGCAGGCGCCAATAGTCGGGATAGGCATAGCGGTGCAGATAGCTGCCGATCACCGCCTGCGGCTCGTCCCATTCGGTGACGCGCGTCGCCTGAAAGCCGCTTTCCAGCCCCGACCAGACGTTCAGCCCGACGAAATTGACGAAGTTGGTGCCGAGCAGCAAAAGCTGCGACATGACGGCGTTGTTGTCGTCGGCCGCCGACAGGTGGCAATCGGTGCATTGCTTGGTTTCCTGCCGCCGCACCGTGTGCGGGAAATGCGGCGCGAAGGCCTGGCTCGAATAGCCCGCCGCGCTGATCGGCGGTTGCTGGACATAGATGCGCTCGCGGTTGATGTTCGTGGATGACAGCACCAGCGCCGACGAGGACCGCACCGGGGTGATGATGCCGCGCGGGTTTCCGTCGGCGTCCGGCTCGCCGGGTTTTGTGAGCATATGGCGGCCAAGCTGGAACATCTCGTCGCGCGCGACCTGCGGGTTATAGGTCGCGAAGTTGCGCGTCTCCTCGCCCTCGAAATGGTGCATGCTGGTCTTCCAGTTCGCCTCGATCGGCAAATGGCAGCCGCCGCAACTCGTCGTCCACGACAAGTGACAGGTAAAGCAGGTCATCCTGTCGTCGCCGTGCGCGCGGTCTTCCTTCGCCACGCCCGGTCCCCATTCATACTTCCCGTCCTCGGACCCGCTGCGCGCCATCAGCTTGGCGCGCGCCGCCTTGGCGTTGAAATGCGGTCCCGGCGTCACGGCCTGCTTGACGAGGCTGACGCGCCATTCCAGCTTGGGATCGACGATCGAGCGCTGGATCAGGCCGATCACTTCGGCATCGTCATTATATTGGAACTCGAAACGCCGCCGCCCGTCGGGGTTGCGCAGCAGCGCGAGGTTGGTGCCTTGCGGACGCGCCGCGACGTTGGAGGTCAACAGGTTGGGCAGCGCGTCGGCGGTGCCGTGGCAGTCCTTGCAGCCGATCTCGACCGCGTTCGCGACTTCGCCCTGGATATAGCCGTTGCCGTGGCTGTCCTGCGCGAAGTGGCAATCGGCGCACTGCATCCCCTTTTCGGCGTGGATGTCCATCATGTGCACGGCCTTGCCGGGGTTCAGCCCCGGCGGCACGAACTTGCCCTCGCGCCCGTCCGCCGTCGCGGTGGAGAGGCAGAGGTCGCGTTCCTTCGCGTCGGTATAATGGTCGCAGCGCTTGCGCCATTTCTCCGGGTCGTCGGGCGCGACGATATGCGCGGTGTCGGTGCCGTACGTCGCCATATTGCCCTCGGCCGTCAGCAGATTGCCGCTGCGGTCGCGCTTGAAGATGCCGCGGAAATTCCAGCCATGGCCGTGATAGTCGGCGAACTGCGTATCCTTGTTGTCGTCGTTGACGTCATAGACGTCGCGCAGAAACTCGACATCGGCCCACAGGCCGCGCGTCGCCGCGCCTTCGGGATTGCGCTCCAGCACGCGGTGCGCCTCGGCGGCGGTCGGATAGCGTTGCTGCTTGTATTTCCGCTGATAGTCTTCGTCGCGCATTCCCGGCGGGCGCGGGCTGCTGTTTTCCGGGCCGGGCCACATGCGCGGCGCGTCCGATTCATAATCCCACATCGTGTAGCCGAGGTAGGAGTTCAGGAAGATGTTCGGCTGGTGCATGTGGCAGCTCATGCACTGCGCGGTCGGGATCGCGCGCGTGAAGGCGTGGCGGATCGGGTGGCCCGATTCCTTGCGGGGGTTCGCCGGGTCGATCAGACCGCCATGCGCGCCCTTGTCGGCGATGGTCGGATCGACCGTCGCCGTCTCCCCGTCGCGGCCGAACGGCGCATAGGTCAGGCTGTGCCGGGGTTCGCGGTCGTTGGCATAGACGACATGACAGCCCGCGCAGCCCGAATGGCGATAGTCGCCGGGCTGGTCGTTGGTGCCCATGAACCACATCAGCGGATCGTTGAGCCGCGTCTTGTGGATGTTCAGCACCGGGATCGACACGCGCAGCCCCGTGCCGGGACCGCGATTGGACTGCTTGAGGTCGGGGCGGCCCGGTTCCTCCAGCCGCTGGATCTGCCCGGTGGGGTTGGGCAGGCCGATTTCGGGGAATTGCGTGGCGATGTTGCGCCCGCCGCGCTCGAATACCCGAAACACGTCGCCGGGCGGGATCACGCTCCAGCGCGGCAGGGGGTACATCTTCGCGAGCGCGCCGCGCTTGCGTTCGTCATCGGTCAATATCTTGTCGAAACCGAAGCCGGGCTTGCACGCCTCCTTATACTCCTCCGCCGTCAGCCGCGACGAGGGCGACAGGATACAGGCGGGCTTGCCGTCGCGTGTATAGGCCTCGCCGAAGATATAATTCTTATAGGGGACGATGCCGTTGTTATAGGCCGCCCCGCCCCACAGCATCGCGCCTGTCGCCATCATCGACCGCTCCGCCGCCTCGATCGTTTCGAGGTGGCAGGCGCCGCAGGCCTCGCGCGCGACGCGATAGTCGCTGGGGTTGACGAAGCGGAGGAATTCGGGCGCTTCCTTGTTGAGCAAAGTATAGCTGCGCTGCGGGTTCGCGGAACTGCCGTGCCACGCGCCGGGCAGCGTCGACGGCACATGCGCGGCCTGCATCGCGGCGATGTTGAACGGGTCCCGATAGCCCAGCTCCGCGCGCCCGAAGGCGGCGGGCGAGGCCGCGTCGCCGCCGTGGCAGTCGGTGCAGCCGAGCCGCACGGCAGGACTCTGGTGCATCGACGGCTGGTCGGTGCGCGTGTGGCAGCTGTAGCAACCGGCGGACTTCGCCGCGACATCCGCCTCGCTCTGCTCGCGCGGGGCGGGCGGGGGGAAGCGGTATTCGACCTTGACCGGCTTTTCCTCGCCCGACGCCCATGCGGTGTCGAACCCGGCGCCCGCCAGCAGCAGCGCGATCAGGGCAAGGAGCAGGCGCACCATCGTCAGAAACTCACGATCATATTGGCGAGGACGGAGACATAGGCGTCATCGCCGCGCTGATTGTCGAACAAATCCTTGAACCCCTCGCCTGGCAGCAGCACGGCGGCGCTTAGCCGCCCGACGATATTCTGCGTCGCGCGCGGCCGCCAGATGCCCGCGACCGACAGGTCGAAGCCGATGTCGCGCGGGATCGATCCCTGCATCCGCAGCGCCTGCAAGCTGGCCGTGTCCGCGAACCACAGATGATTGGCGTTGAGGCTGACGCGCGTCTGCGGCGACAGGTCGAAATCGGCGCCCGCGCCGACAAGGACGGTGCCGGGGTTGTTGAAGTTCGACTGCCCCTCTTCCTTCGACGATCGCAGCGAATTCAACAAGCCATTGCGCCCGCTCACCGAAATCGCCCGCCCGCCGCCCGCGAAGGGGATGGTCTGGCGAATCCAGTAACTGGTGTCGGCGCCGGCGAAGATCGGATTCTCGAAGATCGCGTCGAATCCGCCCTCGGTCCGGTCATAGGGGTCGCCGTCGCCCGTCGCATAAAGGCCCGACAGGCGAAAGCGCATCCAGTCGCGGTCATAGCTGAGTTCGGCGGCGGCCAGCCCCGCGCGGATGCGGGCGGAGGCGCTGGTGAAGAAGCTGTTCCGGTCCTCCCCCAGCGCGGCATAGAAGCTCGCCGAAAGGTTGATCCGTCCGATCCGCCCATCGGCGCTATAACCGAGATAAGTGACGTCATACTCGCGCCCGCGCAAATCGCCGATTAGCGCGGGGCGCACGGGAAAGCCGTTGTGGTCGATGTGGACGTCATCGCCCTCGCGGTTGCGGTTATAAGTGACGCTGACCTGGCTGGTCAGTCCGACGAACGGGAAATCCTGCCGGTAAAGATTGGCGGTCAGGACGAAATCGTCGCGCGGGCTTTGCGTGACGTCGTTGAGACCGCTGTTCGTGTCCTTCTCCAGCCGCCAGAAGGCCGCGAGATTGAACTGGAAGCGGTTGTTGTCACGGTTGCCGAACAGGCGGACGCCAAGCTGGCTGTCGTTGAACAGGAAACCGCGAAAATCGCTCTGGAACGGCTGGATGCCGACGCGGATCGAATAGAAGTCATAGCGGTCGGACGAATTGCCCAGATGCTTGTCGATGAAGGCTTCCTGCACCCCCAGAAAGGCGTCGGTGCGATGGCTCGGCCGCGACGGGCGCACGTCGAGGACGCGCCGTTCGGGCACGTCGACATGGTTGATATTATAGGCCAGCGTCACGCGATATTCGACATCGGGCGGCTTGAAGGCGGTGGAGCCTTTGATCAGCGCGGCCCCGGCGATGAAGGTCTGCGACAAGACAAGACTGCGGTTGCGCCCGAACACGTCGAGGCTGCCGGGCCGCTCGCTCGTCTGGACGCCGTTGGGAATAGGAAAGGTGCGCGGCTCGACCACCGTGTCGGACACGGCATTGGCGACGAAGAACCAGTCGTCGCCCGTGATCGGCAGCCACTTCACCCTGGCGCGATCGATCGGCCGGTCGCCCTTCAGCACATTCTGGTGATAGGGATCGAACCAGCGTTCCTTGACCACCCCCAGCGTCTCGATCAGCCGCCAGCGGTCGGGCACGGGAAGCTGGTCCTCGATCCCCGGAAACGCCTCCGGCGGCGGCGGGCGCAGCGCCCCGGGGTTGTCCTGCGTCAGCCGGTCGGGAAGCTCGGGCGTATAGCCCGGACGGCGGCGACCCTCGATGATCT
>PHEM01000526.1 GCA_002842935.1 Alphaproteobacteria bacterium HGW-Alphaproteobacteria-13
CGATTGTCGAACAGCAGCAGCGGATCACCCGCCTTCAGCCGCATGACATTCAGCAGATAATGCGCCGCAGGGCCATCGATGACCGGCGCGGCGTCCGGTCCCAGCGGCAGGTCGAGGAAAAGGCGGGGCGTGCTGGCGGGCGGCCAGGCGGGAATCGCGGGCATGGGGAGTGTATAGGGCAAGTCGCGCGAAACCGGAATCGCCCGTTGGCCTGTTCTTCCCGCGGACGCTGCGTTTTTTTGTTTCACGCGAAGACGCGAAGGCGCGAAGTAGAAAGTCTCACACAAAGACACAAAGGCACAAAGAGGGCGTGTCCTTAAAGCGCCGTGCGCCAAATCTGCGCCGTTTGCCCTGAGCTTGTCGAAGGGCCGTTCTTTCTTGCGACGCCCGAAAGAAAGAAAGGTGCTTCGACAAGCTCAGCACGAACGGACGAGGGGGTGTTTCAGATTCAACGTACGGCGCTCTAAGGACACGCCCTCTTCGCGTCTTCGCGTGAAATAAAATCCTGCATCCTGTCGGCAGCGCGACGCTGTCCCAAATCGAGGCGGCCCGGTCGCGTCCGCCGCCCGGCGATTAGCGATTTGGTAAGCAGTTTTCCCCTAATTGCGAGGATACCGGGGGCGTATCCATCGTGATGCCCCCCGGACCAAGAGGGGTTGAAGACCATGCGAGGGACCATTTTCAGCCGTCTGCGGTCGGGTGCGACGAAGCTGCTTCGCGATCACCGCGGCAATGCCCTGATGCTGACGGCGGCGGCCGTCGTGCCGGTGATCGGCATCGTCGGATCGGCGGTCGACATCGGCCGCGCCTATATGACGCAATTGCGCCTGCAACAGGCGTGCGACGCCGGGGTGCTGGCGGGCCGCCGTTTCATGGGCGGCGGCACCTATGGCAATGACGCGAAGGCCGAAGCCAGCAAGATGTTCGGGTTCAACTATCCCGAGGGCTTGCACGGCAGCGAGGATGTCCGTTTCGAATCGACCCTTGCCGAGGGGGAAGTGTCGGTCGTCCAAGGCACCGCCGCTGCGCGCCTGCCCACGTCGCTGATGTATATCTTCGGTTTCGGCGAGTTCGACCTGAGCGTCGCGTGCAAGGCAAAGATGGAAATCGCCCACACCGATGTGGTGCTGGTGCTCGACGTCACGGGTTCGATGAAGGACCAGATTCCCGAACTCAAGGACGCGTCGAACGATTTTCTCGACACCATGCTGAAAACGACGGGCGACGGGCTGCTGCGCCTTGGCGTCGTTCCCTATTCGACCACGGTCAATGTCGGGGGCGTGCTGAAGCCCGAATGGCTGTCCGAGCAACTGACCATCCCGTCGCGCACCGTCGAGGTCAAGACGGAGACCAAGCCGAATTGCACGCGAAACTGCACCACGACGACCTATAACTATACTTATGAAAACCGGACCTTCACGGTCGGCTCGCCCGCGGTCGGCGCCAATGTGACCTTTCCGGCTATTTCGAAGACGGGCACCAATAGGACGGTCAAGTGGGGCGGCTGCATCATCGAACGGCAGACCGTGGCTTTTGGCAAGGACAGCGCCGCGCCGGAAGACGCGCTCGACATGGACATCAACAAGGTGCCCGACGACGAGGCGAGCCGATGGAAGCTGTTCATGCCCGGCGCGGGCTATTC
>PHEM01000527.1 GCA_002842935.1 Alphaproteobacteria bacterium HGW-Alphaproteobacteria-13
AGGGCGGGCGTGCGGACGACCAGTTGCCCCCCCGAAACCGGATCGATGGAACCCGACGAATGGCTGTCGCACCTGCGCAGCTACCCGGCGCCGACGCGTCGTTCGGTCAGCGTCTATTCGGCGTTCGATGCGCTGATGAAGAAACGCTATCCCTGCCCCGCCTGATGCGGCAAACTACGACCCGTGGGGATTCTCAATAAATTGCTTCCATATATGGAAAAAGCCGTGTGCTCCCGCGAAGGCGGGGATACACGGCTTCCCCAAATCTCGGCGGCCTCTGGAACTTCATGACGATCTATTGCGATGAATCGGGCGGACTCAACGCGGGGGCGATGACCTTTGCCGCCGTGATGCTGACGCCCGAACAGGCGGCGGCGGTCCATGTCCGCTTCCGTGCGGTCACGGGGCTGCGCGGCGAACTCAAGGGCAGCCGGATCAGCCTGACCGAGCGCGCCTATCTGCTCGAGCTGTTCGACCGCATCGGCGGCCGCGCCTGGGTCGCCGTCGCCAAACGCGCGAATCTGGTCCCGGCCGTGAACGGCAAGGGACCAAGCGACCTGGCGCTTTACGGCGCGCTGCTCGACCTCGCGGTCAGCCGCTGGCTGCCGGAGACCGGCGGCGTCTGCACCGATGTCGTCATCGACGACGGCCGCTATGACCCCGCCATCCTCGCCAATGTGCGCGACACGATCCAGGCCGGGCTGGCGGGCTGGGGCCGCGCGTCCCTGGCCGACAGCCGCCGGTCGGACGGCGTGCAGATCGCCGACGTGATCGCCAACAGCCTGTTCAACGTCGCCGTGGAGTCCCCGCGCGCGCCGCGCATCACGACGATCCTCGCCCCCTTCCTCGAATCGCGCGTCATTCGCGTCGCAGAACTGACGACCATTCCCTCCTGACTCCCCTCCCGCAAGCGGGAGGGGTCGGGGGTGGGCCAGCAGCGTTGTCGTCTCCCCACCCCGCTGCGAGTAGCGAGCAAGCTCGCAACTCTCGCTGCCCCTCCCGCTTGCGGGAGGGGATGAGCATGGAAAAAGGGCCGCGGTTTCCCGCGGCCCTTCCTATGTTTTGCTGTCGCGGCGCTTATTCGAAATCGCCGCCGCTTCCGGCGGGGCTGCGCGGCGGAGCGGCGGCCGTCAGGCGCAGCGCCTCGGCCGAACGCGCGATCGAGCTGATTTCGTCCGGCGTGTCGTCATCGTCGACGACGACCTTTTGCAGCGTGCCGACGAGCGCGTCCTTCAATTCGACGGGACGAATCGTCTGCTCGGCGATTTCGCGCAGGGCGACGACGGGATTCTTGTCGCGGTCGCGATCGACGGTCAGTTCCGAACCGCCCGAAATCTCGCGCGCGCGGTGCGCGGACAGCAGGACCAGGTCAAAGCGGTTGGGAACCTTGTCGACGCAATCTTCGACGGTAACGCGGGCCATTGTAATTCCTTGATCGAGGAGAGACCAGCCAGAGGCATGGCGGCAAGCGCTGCGCGCTAGCAGGAGGCCTGGCGAAAGTCAACAAATGCGGCGAGCAGGTGGTGACGTCGTTTGATTTTGAGAGGTTCAGATTGCCGCTCCCGTCACCCCGGACTTGATCCGGGGTCCCGCTCCGCGTCGCCGAAAGCGGGACCCCGGATCAAGTCCGGGGTGACGAAGA
>PHEM01000528.1 GCA_002842935.1 Alphaproteobacteria bacterium HGW-Alphaproteobacteria-13
GTCGCCCGGCACCTATACGCTGCAACTCGCCGCCAACGGGACGGAGACGGTGACGGTGCTGGTCGCGCGCCAGCCGTGAGGCTGCTGCTCGCCGCCGCGGCGCTGGTCCTGCTCGCGGCGGCGGCGCCCGGCTGGAAATGGGCGCTGCCGGACGGCGTCGCGCCGCCGCCGGTGCCCGCCGCCAACGGCATGAGCGCGGCCAAGGTCGAACTGGGGCGGCGTCTGTTCTATGACGCCGACCTGTCTTCCGACGGCACGCTCGCCTGTTCGAGCTGCCACGAACAGCGCCACGCCTTTGCCGACAGCGTCGCGACGCGTCCCGGCGTCAATGGGGAACCCGGTCTCCGCAACGCGCCCGGCCTGGCCAATGTCGCCTGGCTGGACCGGCTGACCTTCGCCAATCCGCATGCGACGTCGCTGGAGGTTCATGCGCCGACGCCGCTGACGGGCGAGAATCCTGTCGAAATGGGCATGAAGGGCAAGGAGGATGAATTCGCCCGGCGGCTGGGCGCGGACGCCTGCTATCGCCGGATGTTCGCGCGCGCCTTTCCCGAACGGGACGGGCGGATCGACCTGACCACCGTCGCCGCCGCGCTCGCCGCCTTTCAGCGGACGATAACGTCGTGGAACAGTCCCTATGACCGCTTTCGCCGCGGCGAGCGCGGGGCGCTGTCGCCGCTGGCGCAAGAGGGCGAGCGGCTGTTCCGCGTGCGGGGCTGCGCCGCCTGCCACTCCGGTCCCCATCTGACCGACATGGACTATCACCGGCTGGAAGAGGTGCGCGCCCGGGACCCCGGCCTGATCGGGCAGACGGGCCTGTCCGGCGACGCGGGGCGCTTTCGCACGCCGTCGCTGCGCAATGCGGAGCTGACCGGCCCATGGTGGCATGACGGCACGGCCCGCTCACTAGAGGAGGCGATCGGCCGCCATCCCGATCCCGTCGCGGCGGAGGACGTGCCCGCGCTGGTCGCCTTCCTGCACGGCCTGACCGACCCGCATTTCGTCACCGATCCCCGCCTCGCCAGACCCGTCAAGGCCTGCGGGCGCACATTATGACTCCGGCGCGTCCGACAGCGGCGCGGGGCGCAGCAGCGATTCCAGCGGGCCGGTCATGTGCCGCGCGGCGCTGTCGCCCGCCGCCGCCTGCATCGCGCGATAGGCGGACAGGATAGCTTCGCCTGCCGGTGTGACCTGCGCGCCGCGTTCGCGTCCGCCGCCGGGGGTCGTGTCCACCAGCCTGTCCCGCCAGCATCGGTTCATGGCGTCGACGAGCAGCCACGCGCGCCGATAGCTCATTCCCATGGCGCGCCCCGCCGCGGAGATGGAGCCGTGCGCGCGAATCGCGTCGAGCAGGTCCGCCTTGCCCGGTCCCATCGCGATCTCTTCGCCACAGAAAATCTGGATCTTGATTTTCAGGGCGCGGCGCCGGGGCGCGGCGTCATGATCGCCGCCGGTCACGCGGCGATTCCTTCAGCGATCCGGCCGAGTTCCTTGGGCGCCGGCAGCATCAGGTGCTGGTTATGGCTGACCAGCAGGCCGCGGCGTTCCCAACCCGCGAGAATGCGGCTGGCGGTGTGGAGCGTCGTGCCCGCGATGTCGGCGATGTCCTTGCGGCGCAGCGGAAAATCGATGCGGATGCCG
>PHEM01000070.1 GCA_002842935.1 Alphaproteobacteria bacterium HGW-Alphaproteobacteria-13
GATGGGCCTGACGGTTTGCCGGCCGGGTTTGAAAAACCAGCGGTAACCGGTTTCGAACAGCATCGGTTCGCCGCCGGGCTTTCCATCCGGATAGCGTTTGACGAGCTTGCGCGCCTCCTCGAACGGCCAGGCCTTGGACGTTTGCGCGGGCGCACGCAGCGAAGAGTCGAGATGCATGTCGGTCATGCCAGCGCCCATAGCGGCAAGCCGCGGCGATGGAAAGAATGGTGCGACGCAGCATCGCGCGAACCGTCGTCATTACCGGAAAATTTACCATCCCGGCCGCATCATCGCCGCATGACGACTCCGCACCGCCCCTCGGCCCGCAGCCACGCCCGCACCGCCGTCGCCATCGACGTGATCGTCAACGGCGTCCTCAACCATGTCGACGGCCGGATCGGCGACCTGTCCGAAGGCGGCGCGCGCATCGACGGCGTCAGCCTGCCCGTGCGATCGCGCTGCGAAATCCACTATGCGGGCCAGATCGTCTATGCCGTGGTGATGTGGGCGGAACCCGACCGCATGGGCGTGCGCTTTCCCTATGAGCTGACGCACGGCCCGCTCTACGGCGCCCTCGAACGCGCGCGCGACATGGCGCCCACGCATCCGGCGCAGATTTTCCGCAGCCACCACCGCCCCGCGACCTTCGGACGGCGCGGCTTGAGCTGAAGCGCACGCGCGAGAGAGAGTATACGGCGATATCAATCCAATGAGCCAATCTCTCTCCCGCTCGCCCTGAGCTTGTCGAAGGGCCGTTCTTCTTCTTGCGACGTCAAAGGAAAGAACGGCCCTTCCCCCGGACTTGATCCGGGGTCGGGGCGAGCAGTGCAGATTTCATGCGCGGCGCTCTAAAAGCTCCCCCCCTCCCCCAACCCTTGCCGCGTTCCTCTTTTGTCCCTAGCGTGGCGCCATGCCTGCCGCCGCGCTGTCCCTGCCCGCGATTCACGCGAGCCATATCGGCATCTGGATCGCCGACGCAGCGGGCCGCGCGCGCCGCGTCGGGCGGGGGGAAGCCATCGCCGCCGTCGCGGGGACGCCGCACATATTGCTCGGCGCGGCGCTGACGGGCGACCGGCTCGGCTATCCGGAGCTGTCGGGACTCGACCTGCTCGAACTGTTCGCCTTCCTGTTCCCGGCGCGCTTCGCCGTGCCGACGCCCGCGGGAATCGCCGCCGCGATCGGCCTGCCCGCGCCGCGCAGCGAAGAGGAGATCGCCGCCTTCCTGCCGCGCGCCGCCGCCGCGATGCTGGACGGCGCAAGCGCGCCGGGATGGCCCGAACGCGAAGGCGCGTGGCACGCGCTGCAAGCGCTGGAACGTCACCGCTGGCCATGGGCGCCGCTGATCCGGCCGCGCCTCGCCGCGCCGGACAGCGCCGACCGCTGGCTGTTCGCGCGCCTGCCCGAATGGGAGGAACAGCCGCCGCGCGCCCAGCCCCGCCATGCCCGGATCGACGCGGGCGAGGTCGCGGCGCAGCTCGACCGGCTGACCGGCGACGGCGCGGAGCGGCGGCAGGGCCAGCAGGATTATGCCCGCGCCGCCGCCACGATCTTCGAACCGCGCGAGCGCAGGGACGCGCCGCAGATGATGGTGGCGGAGGCCGGGACCGGCATCGGCAAGACGCTGGGCTATCTCGCCCCCGCGAAGCAGTGGATCGACGATTCGGGCGGCAGCGTCTGCATTTCGACTTATACCAAGGCGCTGCAACGCCAATTGGCGCGCGAGACCGAGAAACTCTATCCCGACGCCGCGACGCACCGCGAAAAGGTGGTGGTGCGCAAGGGCCGCGAAAATTACCTTTGCCTGCTCAATCTGGAGGATGCGCTGCAAGGCGGCTTTTCGGGGCGGGCGGCGATATTGGCGCAGCTTGTCGCGCGCTGGGCCGCCTATACGCGCGACGGCGACATGGTCGGCGGCGACTTGCCGGGCTGGCTGCCCGCGCTGTTCCGCCGCAACGGCACGACGGCGCTGACCGACCGGCGCGGCGAGTGTATCTATGCCGGCTGTCCCCATTTCCGCAAATGCTTCATCGAACGGTCGGCGCGCGCGGCGACGCAGGCCGATATCGTCATCGCCAACCATGCGCTGACGATGGTGCAGGCGGCGCGGCCGCGCGACGGGGGAGCGCCCGCGACGCGGCTGATCTTCGACGAGGGGCATCATCTGTGGGACGCCGCCGACTCCATGTTCGCGGCGGCGCTGACGGGACAGGAGGCGGTCGAGATCCGCCGCTGGGTGCTGGGTCCCGAAGGCAAGTCGCGCGGGCGGCGGCGCGGGCTGGCGGCGCGGCTCGCCGATGTCGCCAGCTATGACGAGGCGGGAGAGCGCGCGATTCAGGCGGCGATCGCCGCCGCCGCCGAACTGCCGGGCGACGGCTGGCTAAGCCGCATCGCCGAAAACGACCCGTGGGGCGCGGCGGAGCGCCTGCTGGTCGCGGTGCGCGGCCAGGTCTATGCCCGCGCCGCCGACACGCGCACCGCCGACAGCGGCTATGGCCTGGAAACCGAGCTGGCCGATCCGGGTCCCGAACTGGTCGCGGCGGCGGCCGGCGCGAGCGATGCCGTCGAGGCGCTGCTGCGCCCGCTGATGGCGCTCGGCAAAAGGCTCGACGCGCTGGTCGAGGACCCGCCCGACTGGCTCGACGGACAGGCGCGCGCGCGCGTCGACGGCGCGCGGGCGAGCCTTGGGACGCGCATCGAGACGCTGGGCGCATGGCTGGCGCTGCTGGGCCGCGTCGGCGGTCCCGCCGATCCCGATTTCGTCGACTGGCTCGCGGTCGATCGCCATGACGGGCGCGAATATGATTGCGGGCTGCACCGTCACTGGCTCGACCCCGCGCGCCCCGTCGCCGAGATCGTCTATCGCCCCGCGCACGGCGTGCTCGTCACCTCCGCGACGCTCAGGAACGGCGGGTTCGGCGAGCAAGGCTGGACCGGCGCCGACATCCGCACCGGCGCGCGCCATATCGACGGCGGCGTGCGGCATTTCGCGGTGCCCAGTCCTTTCGACTATGCGCGCCAGTCCGAAGTGCTGATCGTCACCGACATCGCACAGGGGGACCTCGCCGCGCTCGCGGGCGCCTACAGCCGGTTGATCGAGGCGGCGGGCGGCGGCGCGCTGGGGCTGTTCAGCGCGATCCGGCGGCTGCGCATCGTCCACGCCCGTATCGCCGACCGGCTCGCGCGCGCGGGGCTGCCGCTCTATGCGCAGCATGTCGATCCGCTCGACACCGGGACGCTCGTCGACATCTTCCGCGCCGAGGCGCACGCCTCGCTGCTCGGCACCGACGCCTTGCGGGACGGCGTCGATGTGCCCGGCGATTCGCTGCGGCTCGTGATCATGGAAGGCGTCCCCTGGCCGCGCCCGACGATTCTGCACGCCGCGCGCCGCGCCGCCCAGGGGCGCGGCGCCTATGACGACGGCGTGATCCGCGCACGCATCGGCCAGGCGTTCGGACGGCTGATTCGCCGCGCCGACGATTTCGGGCAGTTCGTGATGCTGTCGCCGCGCTTTCCCTCGCGCCTGCTCGACGCCTTTCCCGCAGGCACGCCGATCCGCCGCCTGCCGCTCGACGAAGCTGTCAACCATGTCGCCGCCGCGAATGTGGAACGCAGAAAAAGCGCTTTTGCCGCCTTTTCACCGTCCTGAGTTTGCGGCACAAGGCAGCCAGGTTTCGGGGAAGCGGCGCACGCCTGCGCGGGGAGAGATTGTTGAAGAGCCTGATCATATTGCGCCACGCGAAATCGGGCTGGGACGCCCCTGTGGAGCGCGATTTCGACCGCCCGATCAACGCGCGCGGGCGCCGCGGCGCCGAAGTGATCGGCCAATATGCGAAGCGGCAGGCCGTGCCCGTCGACCGCATCGTCGCCTCGCCCGCCGTGCGCGTCGTGGAAACGCTCGACATCTTTCAGCCCATCGCCGATCTTGCCGGACTCGAGCCGCTGTGGGACCGGCGCATCTATCTCGCCTCGGCGGCGACGCTGCTCGACGTGGTGCGCGAGAGCGGGGGCGATGCGCAAAACCTGCTGCTCGCCGGGCATAATCCGGGGCTGGAGGATCTGGTGCTGATGCTCGTCCCCGAATCGGCGGACGACGACCTGCGCGCCCAGGTCGAGGAAAAGCTGCCGACATCGGCGATGGTGCGGCTGGAAGTCGACATCGACGACTGGAGCAAGCTCGATGTCGGCACGGCGCGCATCACCGCCTACGTCCGCCCGCGCGACCTGGATTCGGCGCTGGCGCCCGCGATGGACGATGATTGAGGGCGGCCGGGGCTGGGACGGACCAGCAGGATAGAAAAGTCCGTTCGCCCTGAGGAGGGGCTGAGCTTGTCGAAGCCCCGTCTCGAAGCCTGTCCTGAGCGCCTGCAAGGCAGTCGAAGGGGGCCAAGCGCCGCGCCAGCGTCCTTCGAGACGCCATTTCGACAAGCTCAATGGCTCCTCAGGACAAACGGTTCAACCTGAACAGGACAACTCCAGCTCGGAAAAGCCTGCCCTCACCCTACCCCAGCGCCGCCGCCAGCCGTTGCCGCAGCGCCACCAGCTTCTCGACGGGCACGCCCTGCGCGCCGGGCCGCGGCGCGTCATCGACGCGATCGGGCGTCGTCGGCATCTCTCCCTCATCATCATCGGCAAGCGCCTTGCGCGCGCCTTCGACCGTGAAGCCCCGCACATGCAGCAGGTCATGAATACGTTCGGCCAGCGCCACATCCTCCGCCCGATAATAGCGGCGGCGGCCCGAACGCTGGAGCGGCTTCAATTGCGGAAAGCGCGTTTCCCAATAGCGCAACATATGCGCCGGCACGCCGATACGTTCGGCCAGCTCGCCGATCGCCAGCATCGCGCCGTCCGCCTTGCCGCCGCCATCGGGTTCAGACATGGCGGATCACTCGGCTATTTTCCCGCGACGCGCGCGCGCATCGACTGGCTGGCGCGAAACGTCATCACGCGCCGCGGCAGGATCGGCACTTCGATACCGGTCTTGGGATTGCGGCCGATGCGCTGCGCCTTGTCGCGCAGGACGAAGGTGCCGAACCCCGAAATCTTCACATTCTCCCCGCCCGCCAGTGCGTCGGACATGTGCGTCAGGATCGATTCGACGATCTGGGCCGATTCATTGCGCGACAAACCGATTTGCTGGTTGATCCGCGCCGCGATGTCGGCACGCGTAAGCGTAGCTGCCATGACCTATCTTCCCCTCCAGAAGCCAACACAGGTTCCCGGACGGCCCCCACCGTCACGAGTCCTGCGCGCCTTCTAACAAAAGCGAAGAAATCCGCAAAACTGAAAAGGATGGACGGAAGAGTTGACGCGACGAAGAGGCGTCAGACGCGCAGCACCGCCGCCCCCCAGGTGAAGCCGCCGCCCATCGCCTCCAGCACCACCAGGTCGCCGCGCTTGATGCGGCCGTCGCGCACCGCGAGGTCGAGCGCCAGCGGCACGGAGGCCGCCGAGGTATTGGCATGCTGATCGACCGTCAGCACGACGCGCTCGGCGGGAAGGCCCAGCTTCTTCGCGGTCGCGTCGATGATGCGGCGGTTCGCCTGATGCGGCACCACCCAGTCGACATCCTCCGCCGACAGCCCGGTGTCGGCCAGCACTTCACCGAGCACGGAGGCAAGATTGGTGACGGCATGGCGGAACACTTCGCGTCCCTGCATCCGCACATGGCCGACCGTGCCCGTCGTCGAGGGACCGCCGTCGACATAGAGCATGTCGCAATATTGGCCCTCGGCATGCAGCCGCGTCGCGAGGATGCCGCGCCCCTTCGCGCCTGCTTCGTCCGCGACCTCTTCGGCCGACAATATGATCGCCCCCGCGCCGTCGCCGAACAGCACGCAGGTCGTGCGATCCTCCCAGTCGAGGATGCGGCTGAAGGTTTCGCTGCCGATCACCAGCGCATGCTTCGCCGCGCCGGTGCGGAGCATCGAATCGGCGACCGACACGGCATAGAGGAAACCCGAACAGACCGCCGCGACGTCGAAGGCGATGCAGTCGGGCGCACCGATCAGCGCCTGGACCTTCGTCGCCGTGGCCGGGAAAGTATTGTCGGGCGTCGCCGTCGCGACGATGATCAGCCCGATGTCGGAAGGTTCGAGACCGGCCGCCTTCAGCGCCTCTTTCGCCGCCGCCGCGCCCAGCGTGCCTGTCGTCTCGTCAGGCTCGGCGATATGGCGGAAACGGATGCCGGTGCGCTCGACGATCCATTCGTCGCTGGTGTCGACGCGCTTGGCCAGCTCGGCGTTCGAGACGCGCGTGCGCGGCAGGGCGGAGCCGGTGCCGGACAGGACGGCGCGGCGAGTCATGCCGCACTCCCACGAAAATTGGCGAGATCCTCTGTCACCTGACGCGTAATGTCCTTTTCGATCAGTTCCGCGCACAGATGCACGCAATTGGCGACGCCTTTCGCGTCGGCGCTGCCGTGGCTTTTCAGCACGACGCCATTAAGCCCCAGAAATACGGCGCCATTATGGTTGTTGGGGTCGAGATGATGGCGCAGCAATTCCGTCGCGGGGCGCGAAATCAGGAAACCGATCTTCGAGCGCACCGACGAGGTGAAGGCGCGGCGCAGCAGGTCGGTGACGAAACGCGCCGTCCCCTCGATCGTCTTGAGCGCGATATTGCCCGAAAAGCCATCGTGGACGACGACATCGACATTGCCGCGCGACAGCTTGTCGCCTTCGATGAAACCCGTGAATTCCATCGGCAGCCCCTGGGCCGCGCGCAGCATCGCCGCCGCGTCGCGAATCTCGTCGGTGCCCTTCAATTCCTCGGTACCGATGTTGAGCAGCGCGACGCGCGGCCTTTCCAGCCCCATGGCGGTGCGCGCATAGGCAGCGCCCATCACCGCGAACTGGACGAGGTTGTTGGCGTCGCAATCGGTGTTGGCGCCAAGGTCGAGCATCACCACGTCATTGTCGCCGAGCGACGGCAGCAGCGCCGCGAGCGCGGGCCGGTCGATCCCCGGCATGGTGCGCAGCGCGACCTTGGCCATCGCCATCAAAGCGCCGGTGTTGCCCGCCGACACGGCGCCGCCCGCGTCGCCGCGCTTCACGGCGTCGATCGCGAGACCCATCGAGCTGCCTTTGGCCTTGCGCAGCGCCTGGCTGGGCTTGTCCTCGCCCGACACCACGCCATCGGTGTGGATGATGTCCGACGCCGCGCGCAGGTTCGGATGATTGTCGAGCGCGGCCTTGATCCGCGTCTCGTCCCCGACGAGCAGGAAGCGAAGGCCATCATGCTGGTGGCGCGCCATCGCGGCGCCCGCGCACATCACGCGCACGCCGACGTCACCGCCCATCGCATCGATTGCGATTCGCGGTGTCAGCCCCATCCTAACGCCCTCCGGCTAATGCTTAGGCGCCGATCGCGACCACTTCGCGGCCATTGTAATGGCCGCAGGCGTTGCAAAGATTGTGGGGACGCTTCAGCTCGCCGCAATTCGGGCATTCCTGATAGGCTTCGACCTTCAGGCTGTCGTGGCTGCGACGCATTCCGCGCTTCGAGGGCGAGGTTTTTCGCTTGGGGACGGCCATGTTGTTTCCTGCATTCTTTAAATGGTCATACGAATCGGCAAACCCGGATTTGTCCTTCCCGTTGCCGGAAATGACTGGCCCGCCCGCCGCCTTGAAGCCACTCCCGCCCGGTAAGAACGGGAATCCTTCTGCCGGAGGGTGCCTCAACGCCTGATGGTGCCGGGTGCCGGATCGGGCGCGGCTATAGCGTTTTCGCCCACAAAGGCAAGTCCCAGAGCGCGGCGCGCGCATGTTAAACCCGCGCGGGCTTGCCGCGCCGCGCCGGGAATGTCACATCGGACGCCGACGCCGGCCCATATCGAGGCTTCGGCCAATGTCGAGAGGAAAGCCCATCATGATGATATTGCCGATCAGCCTGACGATCGCCGCCGGTGCGGCGCTGATCAACCTGTGGCTGGCGATGCGCGTCGGGCGCGTGCGGATGAGCGAAAAAGTGTCGATCGGCGACGGCGGCAACGAGCGGCTGATCCGCCGCATGCGCGCGCACAGCAATTATGTCGAGAACACGCCTTTCGTGCTGATCCTGCTGGCGCTGGTCGAACTCGGCCTCGGCCCGTCGCTGTGGCTGTGGGGGCTGGGCATGCTTTACCTCGTCGCCCGCATCCTTCACGCCTTCGGCATGGACGGCCTCGGCTGGGGCCGGTCGGCCGGGGTCGTCATCTCCATGCTGACGCAGCTCGGTCTCGCCATCGCGGCGCTGGCGACCGTCTATCTGACGCCCATGGGCATCACATCGGCGTCGGTCACGGAAACCGTGGTCGTGGAGAAATAGGCGCTCAGCCGACCACCGCGTCGCCGACATAGGGATTGGTGCGGCGTTCCTGCGCAAAGCTGCTGTGCGGGCCGTGTCCGGGCAGGAAGATCGTGTCGCCCCCCAGCGGCCACAGCTTCTGCGTGATGGAATCGATCAGTTGCCGGTGATCGCCGCGCGGAAAGTCGGTGCGGCCGACCGAACCCTGGAACAGCACGTCGCCGACGATCGCCAGCTTCGACGGGCGGTGGTGAAAGACGACATGGCCGGGCGTGTGGCCTGGGCAGTGGAGGACGTCGATCACCAGATTGCCGACCGTCACCGTGTCGCCGTCCTTCAGCCAGCGGTCGGGTTCGAACGGCTCGCCCGTCATGCCGAAGCGGGCGCCGTCCGCGCCCAGCCGCTCGATCCAGAAACGGTCGTCCTCATGCGGTCCCTCGATGGGCACGCCCAGTTCCTTCGCCAGCACGCCCGCCTGCCCGCAATGGTCCATATGGCCGTGGGTGACGAGGATCTTCTCGACCTCGACGCCCGTCTGGCGGACGGCGTCCTTCAGCTTGGGCAAGTCGCCGCCGGGATCGACGAAAGCAGCCTTGTTGGTTTCGGTGCACCACAAGAGCGTGCAGTTCTGCTCGAAAGCGGTGACGGGGACCACAGCGGCCCTGAGTGGAGGATTGGGAGCGTTCATGCCCGCCGATGTGGGCAAGATAGGGGCATTTGGCAAGCCCGCGCCCCTAACGCAGCGTCATCGTGTCGCCTTCGACATTAACGGCGTCGAGCCGCGACAAATAGCTCTGGCCGAGCAGCGACACCCCCATATCGGCGTCGATCACCGCCGCCCGCACGCGGCGCACCGCGATCCCCGCGACCTCGACGCTGTCCAGCGTCACGCTACGCATCGGCACATCGCCGCCCGCCGTGCGCGCCGTTCCCGTGACGGGCAGCCGTTCGACGTCGATGCCGATCGCCTCGGCATCGCGGCGTGTGAGCGCGACGACCGACGCGCCGCTGTCCACCAGCATGCGAATGCGCACGCCGTCGACGTCGGTATCGGCATAGAAGTGCGAATCGCCCGCGCGCTCGATGCGGACGGCGCCAGACCCGCTGCCCTCGGACGACCATCCGCCGCCGCCGCGCGCGCTCCAGCCGCCGTCGTCGGCGGGCTTTTCAGGGGCGGGCTTTTCGGTCCCCGAACCGTCGACGCCGGGCGCGCGGCTGGCGATGCCCGCCACGCCGACCGAAGCCGCCGCGATGATCGCGGCCAATGTGACGAAACGCCCCAGCATCCCGTCCTTGTCGCACAAGATGCTTCAAAAAAAGGTAAATCAGCGGCGCTCGATGAAGGCCCGCCAGCGCGGCGCGCCGTCGCGCAGTGAATAGGCGATGCGCGCGCAGGCATAGGGGCGGTCCCGGCGATTGTCCGCCTCCGCCGCCGTGCGCGGCCAGCGGAGCGGTTCGCCGCCCGCCGCCCAGCAGACGAGCGCCTCCGCCTCGGGCCGCGCCGCGATCTCCGCGCGCTGCGCAGGCGAATAGGATGCGGGAAGGCTCCAGCCGAAGATGCGCCGCTCGACCGGGCCGGAGGCGGCCAGTAGCGGCGCGAAGGCCGCGCAGCGATCCGTCAGCAGCGCCGCGACGGCGCGGCGCTCGCCCTCGCCCAGCCAGCGCCCGCCGAGCATGGGTGCCCAGCGCGCCGCGTCGCCCGAACGCAGGGCGGGCCAGAGTTGGTCGGCCGCATCCTCGAAGCGCGCGCGCCAGGGCGAATCGTCCGCGAGCGGTGCCAGCGGCGCAGGCTCGACCGCCGCTTCGGGTTCGATGGCGACCAGCGGTGCGCCTTCCTCCACCGGCGGCGCGCAATCCGCTTGCCCCGCCGCCGGGGCGGCGAAGGCCAGCGCCGACAGGGTCAGCAAGGCGCGCATCGTCGCTATTCCTCCGCCGCGAGCGCGCCGCGCATCCAGTCGGGCACGGCGGCGGGGACGAGGCTTTCGACGCGCCGATGCTCCACCGACCAGCCAAGGTCCGGATAGGCGATCACTTGCCGCTTTTCGTCGGCGTCGGCCATGGGCACGACGACCAGCCGCCGGTTGACTTTCTGCCGCCAGTTCATGCGCGCGGTATTTTCCTGCCCGACATAGCAGCCCTTGGTGAAGCTGACGCCGTTCAGTTCGGCGGCATTGCATTCGAGCCACAGCGTCGCGGCGTCGCCCAGTTCCGCGCGGCCTTCGGTGACGCCCAGCGCCAGCCGGTGCGCGCGCCACGCCGCGTCGGCGCCCTCCCCTTCCCCTGCCGGGGCAAGCCAGCGCCGGCCGAGCGCGGGCAGGCGCGGATCGACGACGCCCAGATCGCCGCCGTCCGCCGACCAGTGCACCGCCAGTGCGTCCTCGCGCGTGATGGTGATCGCGCGGCGCAGGCGATAGAGCGTCAGGCGCTTGACCAGCGCGTCAGTCGCTTCGCGCTCGCAGTCGATCAGCAGGTCCGCCTCGTCACCCCAGATCAGGAAATCGAACAGCGCCTTGCCCTGCGGCGTCAGCAATCCCGCCCAGACCGGCAGGCTGCCCGATACGTCGTTGGTGACGAGTCCTTGCAGGAACCCGTGCACATCCTCGCCCGACAGGCGAATAAGGGCGCGATCGATCAGGGTGGTATTGGCCATGACGATAATCTAGGGCCACCTCAGCCAAAACCAAGCCACGATTTGCCGAAAGGCCAGACATGACCGACCGCCTGACCATCCGCCGCCCCGACGACTGGCACGTCCATTTGCGCGACGGCGCGATGCTGTCGCATGTCGCGCCCTATACGGCGCGCCAGTTCGCGCGCGCGATCGTCATGCCCAACCTGTCGCCGCCCGTGACGACGGTGTCGGAGGGCATCGCCTATCGCGAGCGGATCGTCGCCGCCGTGCCGCCACAGATGGACTTCACGCCGCTGATCGTCGCCTATCTGACCGACAGCAGCGACGCCGAGGAACTGGCGCGCGGCCATGCCGAAGGCGTGTTCACGGCGGCAAAGCTCTATCCCGCCCACGCCACCACGGGCAGCGCGCACGGCGTGACCGACCTTGCCCATATCCGCCCGGTTCTGGAAAGGATGCAGGCGATCGGGATGCCGCTGCTGATCCACGGCGAAGTCACGGACCATGACGTCGACATCTTCGACCGCGAGGCGGTGTTCATCGACCGCGCGCTGGCGCCGCTGGTCCGCGACATGCCCGCGCTGAAGATCGTCTTCGAACATATCACCACGGCCGAGGCGGCGCAGTTCGTCGCCGACGCCCC
>PHEM01000529.1 GCA_002842935.1 Alphaproteobacteria bacterium HGW-Alphaproteobacteria-13
GCTTGCGCTGCGGCTGCGCGCCTTCGCCCGCCGTGCCCTCGCCGCGCGAACCGCGATGGCCGCCGCCGCCCTGCTTGCGCTGCGCATCCTCGCGCTGGCGTTGCGGGTCGCGGCCCTTGCCGCCAGTGTTGCGCGGCGGCTGCGCGGGCTTGGGCAGGTTGCGCACCATTTCGGAAAAGCCCTCGGGCAGCTTCACCGGATCGGCCTTGGTGCGCGTCACGCGCTCGATATCGCGCAGATAGGGTTTCTCATCCGGCGCGACGAAGCTGATCGCGACGCCCTCCGCCCCGGCGCGCGCGGTGCGGCCGATGCGGTGGACATATTGTTCGGGGACGTTCGGAATCTCGAAGTTGATCACATGGCTGACGCCGCTGACGTCGATGCCGCGCGCGGCGATGTCGGTCGCGACGAGCAGGCGCACCTGCCCCGAGCGGAAGGCCTGAAGCGCCGTGGTGCGCTGCGCCTGGCTCTTGTTGCCGTGGATCGCATAGGCCTGGATGCCCGCGCCCGCCAGGTGGCGCACGACGCGGTCGGCGCCATGCTTGGTGCGCGTGAAGATCAGCGCGCGGTCGATCTCCTCGGTCCGCAGCACATGGTGCAGCAGCGCCTGCTTTTCCTTCTGCTCGACGAAGGTGATGCGCTGGCTGACCTTTTCCGCCGTCGTCGCCTGCGGCGCGACCGAGACGGTGACGGGATCGTTCAGGAACTGGTCGGCAAGCCCGGCGATTTCCCTGGGCATCGTCGCCGAAAAGAACAGGTTCTGACGGCGCGACGGCAACAGCTTGGCGACGCGGCGCAGCGAGTGGATGAAGCCCATGTCCATCATCTGGTCGGCCTCGTCGAGCACGAAGATTTCCACGTCGTCGAGGCGCAGCGCGCGCTGGTCGATCAGGTCGAGCAGGCGGCCCGGCGTGGCGACGAGGATATCGACGCCCTGCCCCAGTTCGCGGATCTGCTTGTTGATCGGCACGCCGCCGAACACCGTCGAAACCGACAGCTTGGTGAAGCGGCCATAGTCACGGCAGCTCTGCGCGATCTGCGCCGCGAGTTCGCGCGTCGGCGCGAGCACGAGCATGCGGCAACCACGCGGGGTCGCGCGATGCGGATAGGTCAGCAGGTGATGGATCGACGGCAGCGAGAAGCCAGCCGTCTTGCCAGTGCCGGTCTGCGCGATGCCGCACAGGTCGCGGCCCTTCATCAGCGGCGGGATCGCCTGCATCTGGATCGGGGTGGGAACGGTATAATCCTTGGCGGCGAGCGCGCGATTGATGTCGACATGCAGGCCAAAGTCATTGAAAGTCGTCATAAAATACTCACATAAGGGCCGCGCAGCGCCCGTTCGTGACGAACGGACGACACAGGGCCGCGGGTTCGAAACGACCCGCGTGAAAGGGTGCCTCTGGGGACAAAGCGCGCTTCCGGCTCGTCCCGCGCCTGAAACGGGGGGGAAAATCACGCTGCCGGTGGTTGCGGCGGAGAGGTCCGCCATGCTGCGCTGCACAACATATGGCAGATGTTACGCGAAATTGCAAGATGATTGCGCGCAGGCCTATTTCCGTTCCGCCCTGAGCTTGTCGAAGGGCCGTTCTTTCTTCATCAAGGCACAACCCAATGCTCGTCGCCCCCGCGCAGGC
>PHEM01000530.1 GCA_002842935.1 Alphaproteobacteria bacterium HGW-Alphaproteobacteria-13
TCCCCGGAGAGCGTTTGCTACGAGAAGTTGCTACGGGAAAATGACCCAGCGTCGCCCGTAACACCCCAGAAAATCACCACTTCTGACGCCCGTGATTGCCATCGGGCGGCTACGCCAGATGGCGGACATCAACCTGCCTGAACGAGAGCCTGCACACCGCGTCGTGTAGCGCATCGACGCGGTATCCACTTCCGTAGTTCTCATGCACGGCGGATCGGGATGAACCCGTCGTCCAGCCGCCGAGAAGCAAGGCGATGTCATGGTCGATCCGCGCAGCGCGAAGTTCATCCCGGAAGTTGTGGCGGAATGAGTGGAACGAGGTTCGTGCCCGCTGTGCTCCGCATGCCCGAAGAAACTGCGTGAACCACTTACTGAAGGCGACCGGACGCGATCCCGTCGATCCAGTGTCGATGTCGTCGAACAGCTTCGCCTGCCCTGCCTTCCTTTTCGCCTCGGCGAAATGGAGCAAACCGCACTCAATCAGAATCGGATGGATGGGGATGAGTCGGTCGCTGGCGGTCGTCTTCAACTGCTTATCCGTGCTGCCGACGAGGGATCGCTGGCTCACCACGATGCAGTCGATGCCGTCGATGGAGCGAATGTCCGTGGTGTCGAGTTGGCAGATTTCGCCCAATCGCGCCCCGGTGAAGAGAGCGATGAGCGGCACCCAAAATCGAGCGTTGCGCGGTTGGCAGTCGCCCACCTTATTGTAGCCGCGCTCGCCATCGACGCAGCCGGTGTAGAGCGGAGCGTTGAAGATCGCATGTAGCTGCTCGGGTGCGAACGGCAGGCGCTTGTCGCGCTTGTTGACTGGATCAGGCAAGCGGAGCCCGCGCGCGGGATTACGGGTGAGCATTTCCTCATTCACCGCCCAATTGAGAAAGCTGCTCATGTTCGAGATCAAGGTGTTGGCGTTCGCGGCGCTGATGACCTTGACGCCCTCACGGGTCCGAGCGTGATCTGCCGCTTGGCGGGGCGTCAACTTCGGGAAGAGCTTTGCCGCGTTGGCAGGCAAGAACCGAAGGACTTCAAGGAAGTCTCGACAATGGGTCCGGGAGATCGATGCCAACGGCAAGTTTCCGCCAATGACGCCGATGGCGAGCTTCCGGCTCGTCTCATACGCCTCTCGCGTGCTGGCACTCCACGCCCGTGTCGGATCGTCGATATAGCTGCGATACGCCTCTGCCAGTGTCGGGGACGGTGCGGCCTCTTGAACTGGCGGCGCTGCCGGGGCCGGTGCCGGGACCGGGATCGAAACAGGTGGCTGGACGGGATCGTCGTTCGACGGTGAGAGAAGCGTCGCATCCACCGACAGACCGGCAATCGACCGAGCGTGTTCGATCTGGGCTTCGATTCCAGCGATGACACCGGGCAATCGACGCAAGGCCACCGAGAGACTGTCGGTCCGCAACGAGCGCCAGATTTCGAGCCGGTTCAACAGCCGCTGGGCATCGACCGGAACCATATGCCGATAGCAAAAATTCCGCCCTCGACGACGCACGCCTTTGGGCAAATCTCGTAGCAACTTCCCGTAGCAATCACGGGCGTCAGAAGTGGTGATTTTCTGGGGTGTTACGGGCGACGCTGGGTCATTTTCCCGTAGCAACTTCTCGTAGCAAACGCTCTCCGGGGA
>PHEM01000071.1 GCA_002842935.1 Alphaproteobacteria bacterium HGW-Alphaproteobacteria-13
CGCGCCTCGATGCGCGGATGTGCAAGCGGTGTCCGCTGTACGCCGCTAAAGCGGTCTACAGCAACTGTCCGACCCTCGGCCGAACCTGCATGATGCTGGCAGGATGATCCTCGGGATGGCCGCCAGTCATTCCATCCCGTGATGGGGATTGTGCCAGAAATGCGGAGTCCCGGCAAGCCGCCGGGAGAAGGGCTATTTGTGGGCGATTCCATTCAATGCCGCAATATTGACCGGCCGGCTGGAGAAGAATCGATTATTTGGACGCTATGGCTTGCGATTTATATGTTGTTGCACAAGTGGAAGAGCGTCGCGATCTTTTTATCTACCAGTGAGCTTGATAATGCATATTTGTCCCCTATCTAAGGGGTGCAATGTCTGTTTCCCTTAAATTCTGGAATAGCGGGCGCCTACTGATTGGCGCTTAGCCGGACGCACGCCATGCCAGGCTGCGTCCGGTGCATGCATCCGAGCGCGAACGCCGCCCGCTGTGGCCGCACCCCCCTCTTCCGATGCAGGGCGAACCCCTTTCCCACCCGTGCAGGCACGTCCGCGCGGGCGCTGTTGCTGCGCAAAGGAGATTCCAGACATGGCAACCGGAACCTATTCCCGTTTGCGGGGAGCGTCACAAAGGACGCAAGAGACCGAAAATCTGCTCGCCCGTTATCCTCGGCTCAGCGAGCAGGAACTGGCGCGGCTAATCGACATATTCCCCGCCCTGCCGCCGATCGACAAGGCGGTGATTGCCGCTGACGAACGATTGTCAGGCAAGCTGGCCGCCTTTTATCGCGATCACGGCGACAAGCTCTACCCGTCGCTCGCGGCGCTGTCCCTGCTTCTGTTCCTTCCCATTACCGCGGCCGGCGCTGCGCTGTGGTGGCTATTCGGCTGATTCCACGATCGTGATCCGCGCGGTCGTCCGAACGACGGGTGGCCGCCTCCAATTGATCCATTGACATGCTTTACCTTGAAGGAAAATGATTATGTCTACCCCGAATACACTCGCCCATTCCAACGCTCAGCCGGCTGTCCGTCTGCCGGTTCGTTCAGGAGAGAACGCCGAGTCCCCTACGGCTTCAGTCGCCGCGCTGGCGAACGAAGCCAGATTCGCGGTGACCGGCGAAGACATCTCATCGCTTGCGACCTTCGTCCCGGTCGGCCTGTTGGCGCTCATCTCATTCGGCGCAATGCTGACCTCCCACTGATCGCTCTCGCGCCTGCGTCGAATTGCATTGCTGGGTGGCCGCGCGGTTGTGCGAGCGGTGTCCGTTACGCACGCCCGCGCGGTTTGCGCCGACTGTTCGACCGTCGGCCGGGCCTGAATGATGCGGGCGGGACAATCCCGCTGGAAGGTGGTCATTTTATCCCATGTATGAGACCATGCCAGAAAAGCGGAGTCTCGGGAGAGGGCTATTCGCGTACCGCTTTTGCAAATGTGGCGATGCGGTCCGAACAGATTTGATGAACGATGCGGCCAAGTTCCTCGACACGCTCGCCGAGCCAGGCCAGTTCTTCCTCGCTGATCCGATAATGCTTTGAATAGCGCGCCTTGGTGTAGGCTTCCTTCAGTTTCTGAAACATTGCGCGTTCGCGGCGATTATTCTCTGGCCAGACACCGTAAAGGCGGCGGTCAAGCCCTTCGGCAAGTGAACGCAGAAATGCGATGTTGTGATTATAGGGCGTGTAGAAAGTCAGAGTGAGCAATAGGCACGCATAAAGGCGTTCGGTCGCTTGGTGGAGTTGGAAGGCTGCGTTGTTGTGCCGCCCTTTTTCCAGATTGAATTTGAAGTTGTCGAAAAACTCGCCGGCACTGGGGAAATATTCCTCAAAATATTCCTTCGCCGTGTCGAGCGCTTGTTGGGGCGTCTTGGGTTTGGGTGTTGCCAGTTCACGATCATCGGCATCGTAGAGGGCGATGCCGTCCTTGGCGACCTCCATGAAGAATACACGGCCATGCGCGAGCCCGTCGTTCACTTCATGCAGGCTATGGACGATGAAATTGACCGGCGTGCGCAGCGTCTTTTCGATCGTATAGGCGCGGATCAGCCGTTCCTCGGCCTTCGCCCAATAGGCCGCGCGGTCGGTCAGCTCCTTCTGGCTGACGATGACGAGAATGTCGTAGTCGGATTTATACTGGTTCGCTGACAGCGGCGCATCGACCCAATCGCCGCGCGCGTGGCTGCCGAACAGAATGACTTTGAGGACGCGCGCGCCCTTACGGCGGCCGGTTGCGTTTTCCGTCGCCTGCCCGAACTCGTCGAACAAAATCTCGACGATGCGCTCAAGCTCGCGCTGCTTCGCGGCAGGAAGATGATCGACGTCGGTTCGCATTGCCGGAATCTTCGGGAAGTTCATGCGCTTTGGCAAGGTCTATCGAAACCGCTTTCGCAGGTGGGCGATTGGACCGGCACGATCATGCCCTCTCTATTGCACGCGCCGGACAAGGTGAGGCAGACTGCGCATGGCGGGCAGACCACCGGACAGGAGTTTGTGGGCGACATGCGAACACATGCCGCGAAACGATCGTCGATTTGCGCTCCCGGCGCGATGCGCCGCGGTTCGACGCGAAGCTTTCCCTTTCTTGCCTTTCCGCGCCGCAAGCCGCCGCTCAACCGATATTGCGGCCTTTCGCCTGTCTTTGCATCCTATGCTTCGATTGCGCCGAGCGGCATCGAAGAAGCACTTGAACGGCGAGCTTCGACCGTCGAAGTCTGTTCGCAAGGGGCGTCGTCAACCATCAGAAGTTGGAGATAGCCCCCGTGTCCGCTCCCGAACGAATTGTCCGCCTCAAGACCGTCCTCGACCGCACCGGGTTGTCGCGCTCGACCGTCTACCGCAAGATCGCCGAAGGCACTTTCCCGCGCCAGGTGAAGATCAGCATCCACGGCGCCGGTTGGCATGAGTCCGCGATCGACCGCTGGGTCGCCAACCCCGCCGCCTACCGTGCGGACAATGACGACGACGTGGGGACGAGCCATGCACGAGGATGATGCGCAGTCCGAACGGGGCATCGTCCCGGCCAACGACAATGCGTCCGTGCTGCGTGCGGCGGATACCGATGCCGCGTTGACGCGCATCGCCGAGGCGATCGGCCGCCATATCGCGCGCGAGCATATTCGTGCGCTTCGCGCGGCGAATGACAATGATCCCATCGGCAAGGGGTGATGGAGTCATTGACAACGAGGCTGATCGTTGGTAGAAAATCCAACATGAAGGCGGAGCCGCTTCTTCACGAACGCCACCAACTCAGCGCCGAGGCGTTCGTGGAATTGCGGATATGGCGCGTGCCCCGGCGGGTGCCGGGGTCGAACCATGATCTCAAATATGCCCTCGCTTATGTCGTCGGCGGCATCTGTGTGCTGCGCTACGATAACGAGGCCGTCAAAGGCGACCATCGCCACGTCGGCAAGAGCGAGACACCCTATGCCTTCACCACTCCGGCGGCTCTGCTGGCGGACTTCTGGAAGGATGTCGATCAATGGAAACCCGAATGAACATCGTGACCCTCTCCGTCGCTTCGCGCGAAGCGGTCGATGCCCGCGCGCTGGCGGCGTTCGATGGGAAGGCGCAGGGTGCGCATTATTCCTTCGGGTCGACCGATCTGCTCTGGCAGACGCTGACCCGCAAGCGCTGGGAATTGCTCCAGGCGATGACGGGGCAAGGCGTGATGTCGATCCGCGAAGCGGCGCGGCGCGTCGGGCGCGACGTCAAGGCGGTGCATGGCGATGTCCAGGCGCTGATCGCGGCCGGGGTGATCGACCGTGCCGAGCGCGGCATCGTCTTTCCTTATGATGCCGTCCATGTCGATTTCATGCTGACAAAGGCCGCCTGACGGCGGGATCGAGAGGAGAAAGCCATGATCCGTGCCGCACTCTATGCCCGCTATTCCTCCGACCAGCAGAATGCCGCGTCGATCGCCGACCAGCAGCGCCTCTGCCGCGAGCACGCGGAGCGTGAAGGCTGGGTGATCGTGGACAGCTATGCCGATGCCGCCATCTCGGGGTCGAGCATGATTCTGCGCCCTGCTGTTCAAAAGCTGCTCGCCGACGCGCAGGCGGGCAAATTCGATATCGTGGTCGCGGAAGCGCTCGACCGCGTATCGCGCGATCAGGCCGATGTCGCGACGCTCTACAAGCATCTCCAATTCGCTCGGGTGCCGCTTATCACCCTCGCCGAAGGTGAAATCTCCGAACTGCATGTCGGGCTCAAGGGCACAATGAATGCGCTGTTCCTCAAAGACCTTGCGAAGAAGACGCATCGCGGCCTGCGCGGGCGCATAGAGAAAGGTTTCTCGGCGGGTGCGGTCGGCTATGGCTACCGCATGGTGCGTCGCCTCAACAGCGAAGGCGAGCTGGTGCGCGGCGAGCGCGAGGTCGATCCGGCGCAGGCGCTGATCGTCGAGCGCATCTTTCGCGAGTTTGCCGCCGGGAAAAGTCCGATCGCCATCGCTCGCGACCTCAATGCGGATGGCATAGCGGGGCCTTCGGGAAAGCCTTGGCGTGACACGAGCATCAGGGGCACGCCGCGCCGCGGCCTCGGCATCCTCAACAACGAACTCTACGTCGGCGTCCGCGTCTGGAACCACAAACATTATGTGAAGGACCCGGCCACCGGCAAGGACGTCACCCGGCTCAACCCCGAATCCGAATGGGTGCGCAAGGCCGTGCCGGAACTTCGCATTGTCAGCGACGACCTATGGGAAGCGGTCAAGCGCCAACAGGAAGCGCTCGCTGTGCGGAACAAAGGCATGAAGGAAGCGGCGCAGGCGCGAAGCGTCAACGGGCTGCGGCGTCCGGTCTATCTCCTGTCGGGTCTGCTCGAATGCGGTGAATGCGGCGGCAACTATGCGATCGTCACGACTGATCGCTACGGCTGCATCGGTCATCACCGTAGTCGCAACTGTACCAACAGTCGGACCATCCGGCGCGATGACCTCGAACGCCGGGCACTCTCCGGTATCGCCGAGCGGCTGGTGTCGGCCGACAAGATCGACGCTGCTGTTGCCGCTTATGCGGCGCATATCAACCGCGAGAATCGCGAGCGGCGCATTCAGGTCGATGCCGATACCCGCGCGCTGGCGAAGATCGACAAGGCCGTCGCGGGAATCATGGCCGCGATCGAGGACGGGCTTTATCAGCCGAGCATGAAGGCGCGCATGGCTGAACTCGAATGCGAGAAAGCGGAGATCACGGCGCGGCTCGCCGAAGCGCCTCCCGGTATTCCCGATATCCATCCCGGCATTGCCGAAATCTACAAGCGCAAGGTCGCACGGCTCACGGAAACGCTCAAAGACCCGCAAGCACGGCTCGATGCGTCAGCCGACATCCGCTCACTCGTTGGTAAAATCGTGTTGCATTCTGGTGAGAAGCGCGGTGAGGTTCATGCCACGCTGCACGGCTCGCTGATGGGCATTCTCGACTTCGTCAACGACGACCCGCAACCCGACGCAGACCGAGTTATAACAAAGGTGTGCCCGGGTTCGCGGGAATGACGAAGAATGGAGGTTGAAATTTGCCTCGTCGCACGGATCTTTCGGACACCTATTGCCCGGTGGGCCGGGCGGCCGAACTGCTGGGCGACCGGGCGGTTCTGCTGATCCTGCGCGAGCTTTTCCTGGGCGTGCGGCGCTTCGAGGCGATGGTGGAGAATAGCGGGCTGGGACCGCAGATCGTGTCGGCGCGGCTCAAGCGGCTGCTCGCCGAGGAGGTGGTGGAGCGGCGCCTCTATCGCCCGCATCCGCCGCGTCACGAATATCGGCTGACCGACAAGGGCAAGGATCTGTTCGGCGTGCTCTATGCGCTGCGCGGCTGGGCCGAGCGCTGGGCTTTCGCGCCGGGCGAGACGGGCGGACCCTATGCGATGCGCTATATCCACCGCGCCTGCGGCACGGACGTCGGAACGGCGGCGGTCTGCCCCGGCTGCGGCGCGGTGCTCGGCTATGGAGACCTCAAGGGCGAAAGCTCGCCCAAGCTCGATGCCGAACGCGCGGTGCGGCGGGAAAAGAGCGCCATCCCTTATTCGGCACGGTCCGCCGCAAGGGGAAAAGCGGCGGCAAGGCATTAAATTGACTTTAACGGCCTTTGTTTACAGACCGTCCGCCGGAAATATCATTCGGCAGCCGGGCCTTAGGGTCTGCTGAACGGGGGTCGCATATTGTTCCAGCGTCACGAACCCATCGCGGGGATGTCCGGCAGTGCCGCCGCCCTCACGATGTCGCAGGCTCTCGCGCCGCGACGGGGTTCGGGCGCGCCGCCGCCGTCCCGCATCGACCGCGCGCGCGAATGGCTGGCCGGGCTGGACCTCGTTCCCGACCTGGGCGCCGATATCGGATCGCGCGACTGGTGGCGCGGCCTGGCGACGCTGACCTTGCTGTGCGGCACGGCGATCGCGACCTTTCCCGGCATCCGGCCGCTGCCGGTCAGCGGCGCCCCGGCGCTCGACGCCGCCGATTTCAACGAGGCGCGCGCGCAGATGATCGTGCCGCTGGCGCTGGGCGGCGACACCGGCCGCCACATGGCCGCGACCGACGCCGTGCGCCCGCTGACGCAGACGCCCGAACGGCCACAGATCGAACTGGCCGCGACGCTGGGCCGCGGCGACAGCTTCGCGCGCGTGCTCGAACGTTCGGGCATCGGCGGCGCGGAGGCGCAGGCGATCGCGCAGCAGGTGTCGGGCGCCGTGCCGCTGGCCGATATCGCGCCGGGCACGCGCATCGACCTGATCCTCGGCCGCCGCGCCGCCCGCACCATGCCGCGCCCGGTCGAGGCGCTGGCGATGCGCGCGCGCTTCGACCTGCGTGTCGAGATGGAACGGATCGACGGGCGGTTGGTGATGCGCCGCATCCCGATCGCGGTCGATACGACGCCGCTGCGCATTCGCGGGCGCGTCGGCGACAGCGTCTATCGCTCGGCGCGGGCGGCGGGCGCGCCGCCGGAGGCGATCCAGTCCTATCTGCGCGTCATCGCCAAACAGATGCCGGTTTCGGCCGTTCGCGCGTCCGACGAATATGATATCATCATCGACTATCGCCGCGCGGAAACGGGCGAGAGCGAGGCGGGCAAGCTGCTCTATGCCGGGCTGATCCGCGACGGAAAGCCCAGGCTGTCGATGCTGGAATGGCGGAAGGACGGGCGCGCCCAGTGGTTCGAGGCGTCGGGCGTCGGCGAACAGCGCGGCGGCATGGCGCGGCCCACCAACGGCCGCGTGACATCGACTTACGGGATGCGGCGCCACCCGATCCTCGGCTATAAGCGGATGCATAGCGGCATCGATTTCGGCGGCGGCTATGGCGCGCCCATCCATGCCGTGACCGACGGCACGGTGACGATCGCCGGACGGCACGGCGGTTTCGGCAATTATGTGAAGCTCGACCATGGTCAGGGTCTCGGCACGGGCTATGGTCATATGAGCCGTATCGCGGTTCGCTCCGGCCAGCGCGTCACGCGCGGGCAGGTCATCGGCTATATCGGCTCGACGGGCCTCTCGACGGGACCGCATCTTCATTATGAACTGTATCGCAACGGGCGCGCGGTCAATCCGTCGTCGGTGGCCTTCGTCACGCGCGCCGCGCTGGAGGGCAAGGACCTCGCCGCCTTCCGCGCCCGCATCCGCGAATTGACGGCGGTCGCGCCGGGCGCCGCGCTGGACCCGCTGGGGACGAAGTCGGTCGAGGGACCGAAACTCGGCTCGCTCGCCGACGTCGCGTCGAAGCGGACGGGCGACGGGATTTAGCCTGACCTCCCTCCCTCCCGCAGGCGGGAGGGATAGCGAGACTTGCGAGCTTGCTCGCTAGTCGCAGCAGGGTGGGCATTTCGCCGCCGTGCTTTCTGCCCACCCCGCTGCGGCTAGCCGGTAAACCGGCAAGCCTCGCTGCCCCTCCCGCTTGCGGGAGGGGATAGGCAACGGGTCGATATCCATTGGCCCCGCCGCCATGGACCGCTATGGACGCGGCATGACAACCGCCCCCTTTCCCGATCTGCGCCTGCGCCGCACCCGCCGCACCGGCTGGAGCCGCGCGATGGTGCGCGAAACGCAGCTTTCGCCGTCGAACCTGATCTGGCCGCTGTTCGTCTGTCCCGGCACCGGCGTGGAACAGCCCGTGGCCAGCCTGCCGGGCGTGTCGCGCTGGTCGGTCGACGCCATCGTCGCGCGCGCGAAAGAGGCCGCAGCGGCGGGCATCCCCTGCGTCGCGCTCTTTCCCTATACCGAGGCGGAGCGGCGCACCGAAGATGGGCACGAGGCGCTGAACCCCGACAATCTGATGTGCCGCGCGACCGCCGCGATCAAGGATGCGCTGGGCGACGCGATCGGCGTGCTGACCGACGTCGCGCTCGATCCCTATACCAGCCACGGGCAGGACGGGCTGGTGGACGATGCGGGCTATGTCCTCAACGACGAGACGGTCGAGGTGCTGGTCGGGCAGGCGCTGGTTCAGGCGCGCGCCGGTACCGACATCATCGCCCCCAGCGACATGATGGACGGCCGCATCGGCGCGATCCGCGAGGCGCTGGAGGTCGAGGGTTTCGGCCATGTCCAGATCATGAGCTATGCCGCCAAATATGCCTCGGCCTTCTATGGCCCGTTCCGCGACGCGGTCGGCTCGCGCGGCATTTTGAAGGGCGACAAGAAGACCTATCAGATGGACCCCGCCAATGTCGAAGAGGCGCTGCGCGAAGTCGCAATGGACCTGGCCGAAGGCGCCGACAGCGTGATGGTCAAGCCGGGCCTGCCCTATCTCGACGTGGTGCGCGCCGTGAAGGAGTGTTTCGCGGTGCCGGTCTATGCCTATCAGGTGTCGGGCGAATATGCGATGATCGAGGCGGCGGCAGCGGCGGGCGCGGGCGACCGCGACGCGCTGGTCCTCGAAACCCTGCTCGCCTTCCGCCGCGCGGGCGCGTCGGGCGTGCTCAGCTATCACGCACTGCACGCGGCGCGGCTTCTGAACGGCTGATGACGCAAAGCCCGCGCCGCTGGCTGTTCGTGCTGACGATTCTCGTCGGCAGTTTCCTGCTGTTTCAGGTGCAGCCGATGGTGGCGCGCATGGTGCTGCCCAGATTGGGCGGCGCGCCGGCGGTGTGGAACAGCGCGATGCTGGTCTACCAGGCGCTGCTGCTCGCGGGCTATGCCTATGCCCATTGGCTCGGCCGCTTCGCGGTGCGGCGGCAGGCCGTCATCCATCTCGTGCTGTTGCTGGCCGCCGCGCTGTGGCTGCCGATCGGCGTCGCCGCGCTGCCGCCGCCCGCGCCGGGGCAAGAGGTGCTGTGGGTGCCGCTGCTGCTCCTGGCGTCGATCGGGCCGGTCTTTTTCGCCGTGTCCGCGCAGGCCCCGCTGATGCAGCGCTGGTTCGCCGCCGACACGCGCGCGGGCGACCCCTATTATCTCTATGCCGCGTCGAACCTTGGCAGCTTCGCGGGGCTGATCAGCTATCCGGCGCTGGTCGAACCGAATCTGCCGCTGGCGGCGCAAAGCTGGGGTTGGACGGCGGGTTATGCGCTGCTCGTGCTGCTGGTCGCGGCGGCGGCCGGGGCGCGGCGTCACGGCGCGGCGGCGGCGGACGCGGACGGGGACGCCGATGCGCCGCGCCCGTCCTGGCGGCGGCAATTGCACTGGCTGTTGATCGCGGCGGTGCCGTCGGGGCTGATGCTGTCGACGACGACGCATCTGACCACCGACATCGTCGCCATGCCCCTGCTGTGGGTGCTGCCGCTCGGTCTCTATCTGCTCAGCTTCGTCATCGCCTTTTCGACCTTCGCGCGCGTCACGCAGCTGTTCACCTTGCTGGCGCCCGCGACGCTGCTGGGCGTCGGCGGGCTGGGTTTGCTCAGTTCGGGCGGCGGATCGATGCTCGTCGCCTTCGCCAGCCTGGCGATGCTGTTCGTCGTCGCCGTCGCGCTGCACGGCTATCTCTATCATCTGCGCCCGGCGCCGCGGCACCTGACGCTTTTTTACCTGGTCATGTCGGCGGGCGGCGTGCTGGGCGGGCTGTTCGCCGCCCTGGCCGCGCCGCTGCTGTTCGACTGGGTCTACGAACATCCGCTGCTGATCCTCGCGGCGGGCGCGTTGCTGCCGCTTCCCGCGCTGCTGCCCTGGGCGGCGTGGCTGCGCATGGGGCGGCGGACGGCGATCGCGGTGGCGGCGGTGCTGCTGGGCGCCGCCCTGCTGCTCACCGTGCGGATGGTCCAGGGCTGGACCGGCGCTCTCGAAGGCCCGGCGCTGTGGCTGGCGGCGGGGGTCTTTGCCGTCGGCCTGCTGGTGACGGGCTGGCGCTGGGCCTATGTTCCGGTGCTGGCGATGCTGATGATTGGCGTCGGCGGATGGGACACGCTGCGCAACAGCTTCACCGACATGCGCGTGCGCAGCTATTTCGGGGTCTATACCGTCACTGACGACGCCTGGCGCCAGCAGCGACGGCTGGCTCACGGCACGACGCTGCACGGCCTGCAAAGCACGGCGCCGGGCCGCGAGCGCGAGCCGACGACCTATTACGGCCACCATTCGGGCGTCGGGATGGTGCTCGACAAGGCGGAACGGCTGGTGGGACCACGGGCGGCCGTGGGGATCGTCGGCCTGGGGGCGGGGACGCTGTCCTGCTATCGCCGCCCCGGCCAGCGCTGGACGATCTTCGAGATCGATCCGGTGATGGTGCGGATCGCGCGCGATCCCCGCAAATTCACCTATCTGGCCGAATGCGCGGGGGACACGCCGATCATCATCGGCGACGCGCGGCTCCAGATCGAAAAGCTGCCCCCGGCGCAGTTCGACATCCTCGTCATCGACGCCTTTTCGTCCGACGCCATCCCGCTGCACCTGATGACGCGCGAGGCGATCGGCATCTATGCGCGGGCGCTGAAGCCCGGCGGCATCCTGCTGGTCCACATCTCCAACCGCTTTTTCGACCTGGAACCCGTGCTCGATACAGAGGCGCGGGCGCGCGGCTGGGCGGCGGCGATCCGCATCGATCCCGGTCCGATCGGCGACGGTTTCACGGAAGAGACGGGTTCGAGCTGGGTCGCCCTGACTGCGACGGGCGAACGAATGGAAGAGTTGACGGGAGGTCTGCGTCCGCGCAAGGACGCCCCTGATCCCGACGCCTGGGTGCCGCTGAAGCGGCGCGCGGGTTTCGAACGCTGGACCGACGACTATGCCTCGACTCTGCCGGTCCTGATGTGGAAGAACCTGATCGGAAAGCGCGAAGAATGACCTATACCGACGTCAGCATCTGGTACAATTGCGTGCTGCGCGCCGACGTCAACCGCATCGTCATCGGCGCGCGGTCGAACATCCAGGACGGCAGCGTCCTGCACTGCGACGGGCCGCTGCCGCATCGTCCCGAAGGCTTTCCGACGATCGTCGGCGAGGATGTGCTGATCGGCCATCTGGCGATGGTGCACGGCTGCGAACTGGCCGACCGCGCCTTCGTGGGCTTGAAGGCGACGGTGATGAACGGCTGCCGCATCGGCAGCGACGCGATGCTGGCGGCGGGCGCGTTGCTGACCGAGAACAAGGAAATTCCATCCCGCGAACTGTGGGCGGGCGCCCCGGCGCGGCGGGTGCGCGAGATCGACGATGCGCAGGCGG
>PHEM01000531.1 GCA_002842935.1 Alphaproteobacteria bacterium HGW-Alphaproteobacteria-13
GTGCTCGGCCATGCGCTCGGCGGCTGTCGGGGGCGTCAGGCCGGTCTCGCGATCGACGACCACCAGCCGCCCGCCGCGCTCGACGACGGAATAGCGGCTGGGGGGCGGCCTGTCAGCCAATGCCGAACTGCTCCTTCAGCGCCAGCATCGTGAGCGCGGCCTTCGCCGCCTCGCCGCCCTTGTCCTTGCGGTTCCTGTCGGCGCGCGCCAGCGCCTGTTCCTCATTCTCGACCGTCAATATGCCGTTGCCGATGGCGAGACCGTCGAGCGTCAGCGCCATGATGCCGCGCGCGCTTTCGTTCGACACGACTTCGAAATGATAGGTCTCGCCGCGAATCACGACGCCCAGCGCGACATAGCCGTCATAGCGCCCGCTCTGGTCGGCCATGGCGATGGCGGCCGGAACCTCCAGCGCGCCGGGCACGGTCACGGTCTCGTGGCTGTGCCCCTCGCTCTCCAGCGCATGGCGCACGCCGTCCAGCAGCATGTCGTTGAGCTGCGAATAGAAGCGGGCCTCGACGATCAACAGATGCGCCATCAGTCCGCCTCCCCCGGAATCGGCCGTTCGCCGATAACCGACAGGCCATAGCCTTCGAGACCGACGAGATTGCTGTGCGTGGGTGTCAGCAGCTCCATCGCATGGACGCCCAGGTCGGCCAGGATCTGCGCGCCGATGCCATAGGTGCGCAGGTCCATGCCGCTGGCGGGCGGGGGCGCCGCTTCGGCGTCCGCCGATCCGGGAAGCGGACGCATCAGCATGACGATGACGCCCGTGCCGGCCTTGCCCATCGCTTCCATCGAGCGTTGCAGGCGGCGCTTCTTCGGTCCCGGACGGCCCATCACATCGTCGAAGATCGACACGGGATGCATGCGCACCAGCGTCACGCCTTCGGGATCGACGGGTCCCTTTTGCAGCACCAGATTGACGGTGCCGTCGATCTTGTTGCGATAGGATTTCAGCCGCCAGTCGCCGCCGTAATCCGATTCGAACGGTTCGTCGGACACGCATTCGACCAGCCGGTCGGTGCGGTTGCGATAGGCGATCAGGTCGGCGATCGTGCCGATCTTCAGCCCATGGCGCCGCGCGAAGGGGATCAGGTCGTCGAGCCGCGCCATCGACCCGTCGTCGTTCATCACTTCGCAGATCACGCCCGACGGGTTCAGCCCGGCCAGCCGCGCGATGTCGACCGACGCTTCGGTATGCCCGGCGCGGACGAGGACGCCGCCGTCGCGGGCGATCAGCGGAAAGACATGGCCCGGCGTGACGATGTCGTCGCGGCCCTTGGCGGCGTCGATCGCGACCGACACGGTGCGCGCGCGGTCGGCGGCGGAGATGCCCGTCGTCACGCCCTCGCGCGCCTCGATCGACGTGGTGAAGGCGGTTTCGTGGCGCGTGCCGTTGTTGCGGCTCATCAGTTCGAGACCGAGCGTCTCGACGCGCGCGCGCGTCAGCGCCAGGCAGACCAGCCCGCGCCCGTATGTCGCCATGAAATTGATCGCGTCGGGCGTCGCCATCTGCGCCGGGATGATCAGGTCGCCTTCATTCTCGCGATCCTCGTCATCGACAAGGATGAACATGCGGCCGTTGCGCGCCTCGGCGATGATCTCTTCGGGGCTGGCCATCG
>PHEM01000072.1 GCA_002842935.1 Alphaproteobacteria bacterium HGW-Alphaproteobacteria-13
GTTCAGCCCGACCGTATAATATCCCTCATGCGCCGGACCCGCCACGCCGGGCGGAGCGATCAGCACCGCGCGGTGCATCGGCGTGCCCGGCCCCTCGCCCGTGAAGCCGATCGCCAGATCGCCCAGCGAAGGGCACGGCCAGCGGCCGAGATAGCGCTGCTGCGCGTCGAAAACCGGCTCCACCCCCGTGCCCGCCGCCTCGGCGGCATCGAGGGCGTTGGCCACGCGCTTTATGTCGAGGAGCGCGCAATAGCTCTGGCGCACGGAGTTCATGGCATCGTCGAAGATGTCGGCGGCGTCCGTCACCATTTCGCCCGTGCGGCTGTTCTCGATCATGGTGAGGGCGATGTCCCAAGCTTCGCCCACGCCGCGATCCATGCGGCCTTTGCCGACGAGGCTGATGACCTCGCCGCTGCGCCCCATTTCCTGCCAGCTGAGGAACAGGTTCCCGCGGCCCGCACCCGTCAGCCGAAAGCCGTCGAGCAGCTCGGCATTGATGCGGCCCAGCCGGTCCAGCGTGTCGGGACGCCCCTTCAACGACGCGGGCATACGGAACAGATATTCCAGCCTGTCGTCACGGTGATAGCTGTAGAAATGGGACGACCCGGCCATGCCGGACAGATCGCGGGCAAAGGCCGTGTGCCCGCCCGCGAGCAAGCGGTCGCCCGCTTTCTCCTCGGCCTGCCCGCCTTCCGGCCTGTGTCGGGTCCGCACGGACAGGAGAAGCCGCCCCTGGTCGTCGCGCACCAGATCCGCCGCGCAACTGTCCCGGTCGCCAGTGAGGGTCGTGAAACTGTCGCCAACCACCATGCGCAGCGCCGGATAGGGATGCGTGGACGATCCGTCCGCCGGTTCGTCCAGCCCGCGCGCGTCGATGAACAGCTTGTCCGGTCCGCCCGCCTTGCCCTGCGCCATGACGGCGAGCGGATAGTGGAAGCGGACAAGCGCCGCGTCTCCGTCCTGCGCCACATTGCTGATCCAGCAGATATGGTGCGCGGTGCTTTTCCGCGTCGCAGGGACCGGTGCGTCGGGCGCCGCCAGCGCGGGCGCGGCGAGGCCGGCCAGAAGCGGCAAGGCAAGAATGCGCGCCATCCCCTTTCCCGTCTGGACGCCTCCGCCCCCGCGCCCGGCGGTATTGCCCGGATGGATTTGCGCGCGGTCCATGTCGTTGCCCTTCCTGTTGCGGTTCGTTCGATGCCCACGCTCTCTAGCCGTCATCCCGCAGGGCGACACCACTCAAAAACCTGCATTTTTCGGCACAGGCCGGACGAGGGCCGCGTGCGGGAATGTGCGGAAATGTCCGGGAGGACGACGATCGCGCCCGCCGTTCCGGCGGACAGATTTCATTAACCATGTCGTAAGGCGCCTCGGCGTAATTTCGCGGCGCCATCCGCTTTTCCCTTGCGGCGGGGCGGCGGCATCGCCACCTTGTGCCTGCGGGCCAGCTCTCCCCGGCTGTGCCCGCAAGGAGAATGAATATGCCGTCCTTTTCGGAAAGCCTCGAAAAGACCCTCCATAACGCCCTGAAGGCGGCGTCGGAGCGCCATCATGAATATGCGACGCTGGAGCATCTGCTCGTCGCGCTGATCGACGACGAGCACGCCGCCGAAGTCATGCGCGCCTGCGGCGTCGCATTGGGCGACCTGCAATCGGCGGTCGTCCATTATCTCGACACCGAACTCGACAGCCTGAAGGTCGAGGGGCACAGCGACCCCAGCCCCACCAGCGGTTTCCAGCGCGTCGTCCAGCGCGCCATCCTGCACGTCCAGTCGTCGGGGAAGGACGAAGTGACGGGCGCCAACGTCCTCGTCGCGCTGTTTTCGGAGCGCGAATCCTATGCCGTCTATTTCCTCCAACAGCAGGATCTGACGCGGCTCGACGCGGTCTCCTACCTCAGCCACGGCGTCGGCAAGGGCGGCAAGCCCTCGCCGCAGGCCGAACCCGAGGAGAAGGAAGAGGCGAAGGACAAGACCGACGCCAAGAACAAGAAGGAGACGGCGCTCGACCAGTTCACCGTCAACCTCAACGAAAAGGCGAAGGGCGGCAAGGTCGACCCGCTGATCGGCCGCAGCGCCGAGGTCGATCGCACGATCCAGATCCTGTGCCGCCGCAGCAAGAACAACCCGCTCTATGTCGGCGATCCCGGCGTCGGCAAGACCGCGATCGCGGAAGGACTCGCGCGCAAGATCGTCGAGGGCGAAGTGCCCGACGTGCTCAAGGAAGCGGTGATCTATTCGCTCGACATGGGCGCGCTGCTCGCGGGCACGCGCTATCGCGGCGATTTCGAGGAGCGGCTGAAGCAGGTCGTCTCCGAACTCGAAGGCATGCCGCATGCGATCCTGTTCATCGACGAGATCCATACGGTGATCGGCGCGGGCGCGACCAGCGGCGGCGCGATGGACGCGTCGAACCTCTTGAAGCCCGCGCTGTCGGGCGGCGCGATCCGCTGCATCGGATCGACGACCTACAAGGAGTTCCGCAATCACTTCGAAAAGGACCGCGCGCTGCTGCGCCGCTTCCAGAAGATCGACGTGATCGAGCCGAGCATCGAGGACACCAAGAAAATCCTCGCCGGGCTGCGCGAGGCGTTCGAGAGTCACCACAACGTCAAATATACCAACGACGCGATCAACGCGGCGGTGGAGCTGTCGTCGCGCTACATCAACGACCGCAAGCTGCCCGACAAGGCGATCGACGTGATCGACGAAGTCGGCGCGATGCAGCGCCCAAGTCGGTGTCGAGCGACGACAAGAAATTGCTCGAAACGCTGGAAACCGACCTCAAGCGTGTGGTGTTCGGCCAGAACACCGCGATCGAGGTGCTGTCGTCGGCGATCAAGCTGTCCCGCGCGGGGCTGCGCGATCCCGAAAAGCCGATCGGCAACTATCTGTTCAGCGGGCCGACGGGGGTCGGCAAGACCGAGGTCGCGAAGCAGCTCGCGCACCTGCTCGGCATCCCGCTCCAGCGCTTCGACATGTCGGAATATATGGAGCGCCATTCGGTGAGCCGCCTGATCGGCGCGCCGCCGGGCTATGTCGGCTATGATCAGGGCGGTTTGCTGACCGACGCGATCGACCAGAATCCGCACTGCGTGCTGCTGCTCGACGAGATCGAGAAGGCGCATCCCGACCTGTTCAACATCCTGTTGCAGGTGATGGACAACGGCCGCCTGACCGACCATCACGGCAAGACGGTCGATTTCCGCAACGTCATCCTGATCATGACGACCAATGCGGGCGCGAGCGACATGACGCGCGAGTCGATCGGTTTCGGCACCCAGACGCGCGAGGACGTGCAGGAAGAGGCCGTGAAGCGCATGTTCACGCCCGAATTCCGCAACCGCCTCGATGCGATCGTGCCCTTCGGCTATCTGCCGCCCGAGGTCGTGGCGCGCGTCGTCGACAAGTTCATCCTGCAACTGGAATTGCAGCTGGCCGACCGCAACGTCCACATCCAGCTCGACGACGCGGCGCGCGAATGGCTGACCGCCAAGGGCTATGACAAGCTTTATGGCGCGC
The DNA here is from genome assembly GCA_002842935.1 of Alphaproteobacteria bacterium HGW-Alphaproteobacteria-13. Classification (GTDB taxonomy): domain Bacteria; phylum Pseudomonadota; class Alphaproteobacteria; order Sphingomonadales; family Sphingomonadaceae; genus Sphingopyxis. Next base: position 3,519 of record PHEM01000072.1, read on the forward strand.
GCCCGATGGGCCGCCTGATCCAGGAGAAGATCAAACAGCCGCTGGCCGAGGAACTGCTGTTCGGCAAGCTGGTCCACGGCGGCGAGGTCAAGGTGAAGATGAAGACCGGCGAGGATGCCCATGTCGGCAATCCGCTGACCTTCGAAATCACCCCCGCCCCGCCCAAGGGCAAGGGCAAGGCGAAAGGCAAGGCCGAGAAAGCGGCGGAGTAAGGCCGGACATGGATGTCAGTATTCGGCCGGAACGCGCCGATGACGCCGCCGTCATCCGCAGCGTCACGCAGGCGGCGTTCCGGCTGAACAGCCATAGCAGCGGGACGGAAGGGGCGATCATCGACGCGCTCCGCGAGGCGGGCGTCCTCATGCTCTCGCTGGTCGCTGTCACTGGTGACGCAGTGGTGGGCCATATCGCCTTTTCGCCCGTGACGATCGACGGCGACCATCGGCGCTGGTTCGGCCTTGGTCCCGTCGCGGTCCGGCCCGACCTGCACGGGCGCGGCATCGGCGGCGCGCTGATCCGCGAGGGATTGGCGCGGCTGCGGCAAGCCGGGGCGAAAGGATGCGTGCTGGCGGGAGATCCCGATTATTACCGCCGTTTCGGCTTCGCGCATGATCCGGGCCTGCGATATGCGGACGTTCCGGCCGAATATTTCATGCGGCTGATGTTCGACGAACCCGCGCCGACGGGGCAAGTGCGTTTCCATGCGGGGTTCGATGCGCGTTAGGGCAGACAAAGGCTGGATTTTGCGCCCAAGCCCTGTTATAACGACCGTATGAACATGCCGCTCAAGATCACCAAGGTCGGCAACAGTGCCGCCGTCATCCTGCCCAAGGAATTGCTGGCGCGCCTCGGCGCAGCCCAAGGCGACATGCTGTCGGTTCGCGACACCGAACGTGGAATCGAACTCACGCCCTTCGACGCCAATTTCGAGGAAGAGATGGCGGTGGCCCGCGAGGTCATGGCGCGCCGCAAGCGCGCGCTGCGTGAACTGGCGAAATAGGCCGGACTCATGGGCTGGAAATGGGTGTCGCTCGAGGCTGCTCTGGCAGCGCATCAAGAGCAGATCGCGGAACATGGCGGAGGCGTGGGCGTCCGCGATGCTTCGCTGCTGGAAAGCGCATTGGCGAGACCACCAAACCTCGCCGCCTATGGGCAGCCCGATCTGGCGGCGCTCGCCGCTGCCTATGCCTTCGGGATCGCCCGCAACCATCCCTTTGTCGATGGCAACAAGCGGACGGCCGCAGTGGTCAGCGAAGTTTTTCTGGTTCGCAACGGCGGCTGGCTCGAGGCCACCGATGCCGAGTTGGTGGTAACATTTCTCGCGCTCGCAGCCGGTGAACTGGCCGAGGATGAGTTGGCCGACTGGTTTCGCGATCATCTGTCAGGGACCTGACGTCGGCCCCCTCGCTTTTTTGCCTTCCTGCAATTATATACCGCCCCATGTACAACTATGTCTCCGTAACCGCCGCTGAAGCCGGCGCGCCTGCCGCCGTGCGTGACGGCACGATCAAACTGCACGACGAAGCGGGCTTTGCCGGGATGCGCAAGGCGGGGCGGCTGTCGGCCGAAATCCTCGACGCGCTGGCTCCTTTCATCCAGCCCGGCGTGACGACGGCGGCGATCGACGATCTGGTGCGCGAGATGACGCTGCAAGGCGGCGGCATCCCCGCGACGCTGGGCTATCGCGGCTTCACGCACAGCTGTTGCACCAGCATCAACCATGTCGTGTGCCACGGCATTCCCGACGACAAGCCGCTGCGCGAAGGCGACATCGTCAACGTCGACGTCACCAGCATCGTCGACGGCTGGCACGGCGACACCAGCCGCATGTTTCTGGTCGGCGACGTGCCGATCAAGGCGCGGCGGCTGGTCGAGGTCACTTATGAATGCCTGATGCTGGGCATCGAACTGGCGAAACCCGGCAACCATATCGGCGACATCGCCCACGCGATCCAGCAGCATGCCGAGCGCCACCGCTATTCGGTCGTGCGCGATTTCTGCGGTCACGGGCTGGGCCAGATGTTCCACGACGCGCCCGAAGTCGTCCACGCGGGCCGCCCCGGCACGGGTCCGGAGCTGCGCCCCGGCATGTTCTTCACCATCGAGCCGATGATCAACACCGGCAAATATGCCGTGAAGATGCTGCCGGACGGCTGGACCGCGGTGACGCGCGACCGCAGCCTGTCGGCGCAGTTCGAACATAGCATCGGCATCACCGAGGATGGCTGCGAAATCTTCACCGCGAGTCCCACGGGCCTGAACGCGCCGCCCTGGGCGTGAAAGGCGTCTTGCGCGAAAGCCGCGAAGCCAGTCCGACCCCACCCCCTCTCTACCATCGTCATGCTGAACTTGTTTCAGCATGACGAGATGAAGGAAGCGGCGGATTATCGCGCGAATTCCAGTCTTCCCAACTTCCCGCTTGCACGCACTGCGCTTCCGGCGCAGACTTGACGTGAACGTCAAGCAAGGCGTCGGATGGGAGAGCATGGGATGGCGAAGAGGGTCTTTTCGGTCGCGCTGATGGGATGCGCGGCATTGGCGCTGGCGGCTTGCGGCACATCGAAACCCGGCGAGTCGATGGACGCGGCGGAAAAGGCCAGCGAAACCCTGCTCAAGACCGGCGGTAGCGGCGACGATTGGAGCGCCATCGGCTTCAGCTACGACGAGCAGCGGTTCAGCCCGCTGACCGACATCAACGACCAGAATGTGGGTGAACTCGGCATCGCCTGGTTCGCCGACCTGGAGGACGCGCGCGGCCAGGAAGCGACGCCGGTGGTCATCGACGGCACCCTCTATGTCACCCATGCCTGGTCGAAGGTGTCGGCCTGGGACGCGGCGACCGGCAAGGAACTGTGGAAATTCGACCCCAAGGTCCCCGGCGAACGCGCGGTCCATGCCTGCTGCGACGTCGTCAACCGCGGCGTCGCGGTGTGGGGCGACAAGGTCTTCGTCGGCGCGCTTGATGGGCGGCTGATCGCGCTCGACCGCAAGACCGGCAAGGAAATCTGGTCGACGCAGACGTTCGATGCCGACAAGCCCTATACGATCACGGGCGCGCCGCGCGTCGTCAAAGACATGGTGCTGATCGGCAACGGCGGCGCCGAATTCGGCGTGCGCGGCTATGTCACCGCCTATGACGCCGACACGGGCAAGGAGCGCTGGCGCTTCTACACCGCCCCCAACCCCGAAAAGAAGAAGGACGGCGCCGCAAGCGACGATATCTTCGCGTCGAAGGGCAACGCCACCTGGTCCGACACGGGCGAGTGGAAAGTGTCCGGCGGCGGCGGCACGGTGTGGGACGCGATCGTCTATGACAAGGATCTCGACCAGATCTATCTCGGCGTCGGCAACGGCAATCCGTGGAACCACGGGCTGCGATCGAACGGCGAAGGCGACAACTGGTTCCTGTCGTCGGTCGTCGCGCTCGATGCGAACACCGGCGCCTATAAATGGCATTATCAGGAAACCCCGGCGGAGACGTGGGACTATACGGCGACGCAGCCGATCATCCTCGCCGAGCAGCAAGTGAACGGCACGCCGACCAAGGTGCTGTACCATGCGCCGAAGAACGGATTCTTCTTCACCATCGACCGCGCGACGGGCAAGCTGATCGATGCCAAGCCCTTCGTCGACGGCATCAACTGGGCGACGGGTTACGATCTCGCCACGGGCCGTCCGATCGAGAATCCCGAGGCGCGCTTCTACAAGACCGGCAAGCCCTTCATCGCCATCCCCGGCGCGCTCGGCGCGCACAACTGGCACCCGATGAGCTATAATCCCGCCACCGGCCTGGTCTACGTCCCGGCGCAGCAGATTCCGCAAGGCTATCTTCAGGACATGGACGAGTTGGACAAGCGCAAAGTGCTGGGCTTCAACGTCGGCACCTCATTGAACAAGACGATGCTGCCCGACGACCAGGCCGCGTTCCGCGCCGCCGTCGCGGCGACCACGGGCCGCCTCGTCGCCTTCGATCCGCGCGCGGGCAAGGTGGCGTGGGCCGTCGATTATCCCGCCGCGTGGAACGGCGGCACGATGACCACCGCGGGCAATCTGGTCTTCCAGGGCACCAGCACGGGGCGCTTCCGCGCCTATGCCGCCGATACGGGCAAGCAATTGCTCGACCTCGATATGCAGTCGGGGATCGTCAGCGCGCCATCGACGTTCCGCGTCGGCGGCGTCCAATATGTCGCCTTCCAGACCGGCAAGGGCGGCGCCTTTCCGCTCGTCGCCGGAGTCGCGGGCGGCGTGACGCGCAAGGTGCCCAACCTGCCGCGCCTCGTCGTGCTGAAGATCGGCGGCAGCGCGCAGCTTCCCGCCGCACCCGCGACGACGCTCGCCTGGAACCCGCCCGCGCAGTTCGGCACGGCGGAACAGGTCGCATCGGGCAAGGCGCATTTCGGGCGCTATTGCCAAGTCTGCCACGGCGACAGCGCGATCGGCAACGGCTTCACCCCCGACCTGCGCGTGTCGGCGACGCTGGCCGATGCCGATGCGTGGAAGGGCGTGCTGCTCGACGGCATCCTCAAGGATCGCGGCATGGTCAGCTTCGCCCGCGTGTTGACGCCCGCCGATGCGGAAGCGGTCCGCGCCTATGTGATCGACCGGTCGAACTGGACCAAGGCCCATCTGCCCACCGAAGCGGCACCCATGGGGCGGTAGGACGGATTCTTAAAAACTCGCACGAAGACACGAAGCCACAAAGGGGGTACGGCCGCACCCTCTTTGTGGTTTCGTGCCTTTGTGCGAGATAAAAGAAACAAGCCCCCACACTTCAATGCCTATATTTTAGGCAACGAAACCGCGCCACTGCCTATGCGCTGGGCACGCCATCCCTCTCCGCCCGCAAATCCCCTCGAAAGCCCGCGATTCGTCAATTGGCACGGGTCTTGATTGGTGCAACATGGCTGCACACCGCACCGACTCAGCGGGGGAAAGCCCAAAGGGGGATCAAGCGTGAAGAAGATTGAGGCGATCATCAAGCCGTTCAAACTCGACGAAGTGAAGGAAGCGCTGCACGAAGTCGGCGTCAGCGGCATCACCGTGACCGAGGCCAAGGGCTTCGGCCGCCAGAAAGGCCACACCGAACTTTATCGCGGCGCCGAATATGTCGTCGATTTCCTGCCCAAGGTGAAGCTGGAAGTGATCGTCGAGGACTCGATGGCCGAACGCGTGGTCGAGGCGATCGCCGCCGCCGCGCAGACCGGCCGCATCGGCGACGGCAAGATCTTCGTCATTCCGGTCGAAACCGCGCTGCGCATCCGCACCGGGGAGCGCAACGAAGACGCGCTCTGATCCCGATCCCCAATCCACAGGTTCAACATATCCCGGTCCCGCCGGGTCTCAACTCGCAAGAAGGAAGCATCGATCATGGCTACGAAGCCCAAGGACATCATCGCGCGGATCAAGGAAAACGACATCGAGTGGGTGGACCTGCGCTTCACCGACCCCAAGGGCAAATGGCACCATCTGACCATGTGCGCCGGCGTGATCGACGAGGATGCGCTGGAGGACGGGCTGATGTTCGACGGGTCCTCGATCGAGGGCTGGAAGGCGATCAACGAAAGCGACATGATCCTGAAGCCCGACCTCGACTCCGTCTATGACGACCCCTTCTCGGCCACGCCGATGCTGATCATGATCTGCGACATCGTCGAACCGTCGACGGGCGAAGGCTATAGCCGCGACCCGCGCACCACCGCGAAGCGCGCGGAGGCCTATGTCGGATCGACGGGCATCGGCGACACCGTCTATGTCGGCCCGGAAGCCGAATTCTTCATGTTCGACGATGTGCGGTTCGGGACGGGCTATAACAAGTCGGGTTTCGAGATCGACGACATCGAACTGCCGACCAACACCGACCGCGCCTATGAAGGCGGCAACCTCGCGCACCGCCCGCGCGTCAAGGGCGGCTATTTCCCCGTCGCGCCGGTCGACAGCGCCGTCGACATCCGCGCCGAGATGGTCTCGACCATGCTGGAGATGGGCCTGCCCTGCGACAAGCATCACCATGAAGTCGCCGCTGCGCAGCACGAACTGGGCCTGACTTTCGGCACGCTGACGCAGACCGCCGACCGCATGCAGATCTATAAATATGTCGTGCATCAGGTCGCCCACGCCTATGGCAAGACCGCGACCTTCATGCCCAAGCCGATCAAGGACGACAACGGGTCGGGCATGCACACCCACATTTCGATCTGGGAAAAGGGCAAGCCGCTGTTCGCGGGCAACGGCTATGCGGGCCTGTCGGACATGTGCCTCTATTTCATCGGCGGCGTCGTCAAGCACGCCAAGGCCCTCAACGCCTTCACCAACCCCTCGACGAACAGCTACAAGCGCCTCGTCCCCGGTTTCGAGGCGCCGGTGCTGCTCGCCTATTCCAGCCGCAACCGCTCGGCCTCGTGCCGCATCCCCTATGGCGCGGGCGCCAAGGCGAAGCGCGTCGAGTTCCGCTTCCCCGATGCGATGGCCAACCCCTATCTCTGCTATGCGGCGCTGCTGATGGCGGGGCTGGACGGCATCCAGAACAAGATCCACCCCGGCGAGGCGATGGACAAGAATCTCTATGACCTGCCGCCCGAGGAACTGAAGGAAGTGCCGACCGTGTGCGGGTCCCTGCGCGAAGCGCTCGACAGCCTCGCCGCCGACCATGACTTCCTGCTGAAGGGCGACGTCTTTTCGAAGGATCAGGTCGAGGCCTATATCGAGCTGAAGTGGGACGAGGTCTATCGCTTCGAACAGACGCCCAGCCCTGTCGAGTTCGACATGTATTACAGCGCCTGATCCGTTCCATCGAATGCCAAGAGGCGTCCGGCTCAAAGGAGCCGGGCGCCTCATTTGCGTTTGCGGCGACGAAAGCAATTGGCTGAACTTGATTCATCCGCCACAGTGACTAGGTAGCAATCCGATACGCAATTCCGCGCCGATGGGAGACCGATTATGAGCAACACCGAAACCCACATGAAACAACATTACATCGGCGGCAAATGGGTCGACAGCCAGGGCGGCCAGTTGCACGACGTCATCAACCCCGCGACTGAGGAAGCGGCCTCGACCGTCGTGCTCGGCACCGCCGCCGACGTCGATGCCGCCGTCGCCGCGGCGAAGGAGGCCTTCAAGAGCTATTCGCAGACCACGCGCGAGGAACGGCTGGCGCTGCTCGGCCGCATCGTCGAGGAATATAAGAACCGCGTGGGCGACCTTGCCAAGTCGATGGCGAGCGAAATGGGCGCGCCCGTCAGCTTCGCGGGCACGGCGCAGGTCGGCGCAGGCATCGGCGGCTTCCTCGGCACAATCGAGGCGCTCAAGACTTTCGAATTCGCCGAACAGCATGGCGCGAACAAGGTCGTCTATGAACCGATCGGCGTCGTCGGCATGATCACGCCGTGGAACTGGCCGCTGAACCAGATCGCGCTGAAGGTCGCACCGGCGCTCGCCGCGGGCAACACGATGATCCTCAAGCCGTCCGAGGAATGCCCCGGCAACGCCGTGATCTTTGCCGAGATTCTCGACGCCGCGGGCGTACCGCCGGGCGTGTTCAACCTGGTGCAGGGCGACGGCCCGACTGTCGGCAACGCGATCTCTTCGCACCCCGGCATCGAGATGGTGAGCTTCACGGGATCGACGCGCGCGGGCATCCTCGTCGCCAAGGCGGCGGCCGACACCGTCAAGCGCGTCCATCAGGAACTGGGCGGCAAGTCGCCGAACATCGTCCTTCCGGATGCGGACCTCGAAACCGTGCTGCCCCCGACGGTGCAGGGCGTGCTGGTCAACACGGGCCAGAGCTGCATCGCGCCGACGCGCATCCTGGTCCACAAGGACCGCAAGGCCGAGGCGGTCGGCGTCATCAAGGCGATGTTCGACGGGACGCAGGTCGGCGACCCGCAGGCCGAGGGCGGCCACATCGGTCCCGTCGTCAACAAAGCGCAGTTCGACAAGATCCAGGGTCTGATCCAGTCGGCGATCGACGAAGGCGCGACGCTGGAGACCGGCGGCACGGGCCTGCCGTCGAACGTCAATCGCGGCTATTTCATCAAACCGACGGTCTTTTCGGGTGTGACCCCGGACATGCGGATCGCGAAGGAAGAGGTGTTCGGTCCCGTCGCGACGATCATGGAATATGCGGACCTCGACGAAGCGGTCGAGATCGCCAACGACACCGAATATGGCCTGTCGGCGGTCGTTTCCGGCGACCCCTCCAAGGCCGCCGAAGTCGCGCCGAAGCTGCGCGCGGGCATGGTCGCGGTCAACGCCTGGGGTCCTGCGCCGGGCGCGCCGTTCGGCGGATACAAGGCGTCGGGCAACGGCCGCGAAGGCGGGTTGTTCGGGCTGAAGGACTTCATGGAAATGAAGGCGATCAGCGGCATCCCGGCATAACCATCTCCCCTCCCGCTTGCGGGAGGGGTCGGGGGGAGGGTCTGTAACATCGCGCCCTCCCCGCTGCGACCAAAGCCAAAAGCCAATTGCGCGAAACACCATATCCCCGAGCGAAGACGAGGGGCTTGTTCGAGCGGAGCGAGAACCCGCACCGGCGCTGCCTCGACTTCGCTCGGGGATACGGTTCGGATTGAGGACTCATTGCCCCTCCCGCTTGCGGGAGGGGTTTTGCGTTGGGACAAGAATCGCTATGCGCCCGTCATGACCACCCGCTCCCCTCTCGCCCCCGCCGCCTTCCCCACCCTTCCCGCCATCGCCGGCGTGACGCTGCGCGTCGCGCGCGCGCGTTACAAGGAATGGGACCGCTGCGACCTGACCTATGTCGAACTGGCGCCCGGAACCACGGTCGCGGGCGTGTTCACGCGCAACATCTGCTGCTCGTCCGAAGTCGAACTGGGGCGCGAACAGGTCAAGGGTGGTGCAGGCCGGGCGCTGATCGTCAACGCCGGCAACAGCAACGCCTTCACGGGCTATCGCGGACGCGAAGCGGTCGAGCAGATCATGGAACAGGTCGCCGACCACCTCGACTGCGCGCGCGAGCAGGTGTTCGTCAGCTCGACGGGCGTGATCGGCGTACCGCTGCCCAAGGACAAGGCGCGCGCGGGCGTCGAGGCGGCGCTGACCGCCCAGCCCTGTTCATGGGAGGCGGCCGCCGAGACGATCGGCACCACCGACACCTTCGCCAAAGGATCGGCCGCCAGCGCCATCGTCGGCGGCACGACGGTGCAAGTCGCGGGGATCGTCAAGGGATCAGGGATGATCGCGCCCGACATGGCGACGATGCTCGGCTATATCTTCACCGACGCCGCCGTCACCCCCGCACTGTTGCAGGAGATGCTGAGCCAGGCGACGGAAGGCAGCTTCAACTGCATCACCGTCGACAGCGACACATCGACCAGCGACACGGTGCTGCTGTTCGCGACGGGGCAGGCGGGTAACGTGCCGCTCACGTCATGGGACGACGCGGGCGCGGACGCGCTATACGCGGCGATCCGCGCCGTCGCGCTCGACCTCGCCCAGCTCGTGGTGCGCGACGGCGAGGGCGCGTCGAAGTTCATCGAGATCGACGTGACGGGCGCGGTCAGCGACGACAGCGCCAAGCGCGTCGCGCTCGCCATCGCCAATTCGCCGCTGGTCAAGACCGCGATCGCGGGCGAGGACGCGAACTGGGGCCGCGTCGTGATGGCCGTGGGCAAGGCCGGGGAACCCGCCGACCGCGACCGGCTGGCGATCCGCTTCGGCGATCATTGGGTGGCGAAGGACGGGCTGCCGGTCGAGGGATATGACGAAGCGCCCGTCGCCGCGCATCTGAAAGAACCGGAAATCCGCGTCGGCGCCGACCTCGGCCTTGGCGAAGGCCGCGCAAGGGTGTGGACCTGCGACCTGACGCATGGGTATATCAGCATCAACGCCGATTATCGGAGTTGATGCTTCGTTCCCACATTCTCGTCATGCTGAACTTGTTTCAGCATCCACGGTCTGCGCTCTCATCCGGCGCGACGCTGATGGACAGGGCAGACCATGGACCCTGAAACAAGTTCAGGGTGACGAAGAAAGAGAGGGCGGTTTCCTACAACGCCCCTTCCAGCCAGCCCTTCAGCGCGCTCTTGGGCGCGGCGCCGACCTTGGTGTCGGCGATCTGGCCGTCCTTGAACAGGATCATCGTCGGAATGCCGCGCACGCCATATTTGCTCGGCGCGTCGGGATGGTCGTCGATGTTGATCTTCGCGATCACCACCTTGCCCGCCAGTTCGTCGGAGATTTCCTCCAGCGCCGGGCCGATCATCTTGCACGGGCCGCACCATTCGGCCCAGAAATCGACGAGCACGGGCGTGTCGCTGTCGAGGACATCCGCCTGAAAGCTGGCGTCGGTGATTGCCTTGGTTGCCATGATCGTCAAACTCCTGAAGTGCGTATCGGCTCTCAAGCTAAGGCGTCGGCGCGGCAGGCTCAAGGGGCTGGGCAGGCAAATTCGCCTTCGCGTCCGCCAAGCCGGGCTTGTGCGCCGCCAGTAGCGCGTCATCGAGGCGGATCAGCCGCGGCCCTGCGGTATAGAGCAAGGCCGCCTCCACGCGCCGTCCGGCACATGCCG
>PHEM01000073.1 GCA_002842935.1 Alphaproteobacteria bacterium HGW-Alphaproteobacteria-13
CACCTGTCCCGCCTTGGTTCCCTTGCAGATCTCGGCATAGGATTTGCCGAGCTTTGCCGCCTGCGCGACCAGCTTGGGATCGAAGGGGATGGCGATGTCGATCTGGCGCTCGATCGAGGATTCGAACTCCTTGCGCGACAGCTCGCCGATGGCGCTCTGGAACTTGTTGGCGACCAGGATCACGCGCGCGCCCGGCACATTCTGCTTGAACCAGGACAAGAGGCGGATCGTGTCGCGCGCCGAGGCGAGCGTCACGTCGCTGACGAGCAGGATCGTGTTCGCTTCCGACACCAGATGCGGGAAGGGGATCAGCACGTGGCGCGGGATGTCGACGATCGTCATCTCGAACGCGCCGCGCAGCTCTTCCTCCAGCTGGAAGAAGGCCGAACCGTCGGTCATCATCGGCTGGTGGATCGGCGCCTCGGCCGACAGCAGGCTGAGCTTGTCCGACGCCCGCACCATCGCGCGCTCGATGAACAGCCCGTCGATGCGGCTGGGGTTGTCGACGGCGTCGATCAGGCCGCGCCCCGGTTCGAGGTCGAGCGTCAGCGCGCCCGTCCCGAAATGGACGTCGAGGTCAAGCAGTGCCGTCTGGCGTCCCGCCTGTTCGCTGATCGCCCAGGCCAGCGACGTCGAGACGAGCGACGCGCCAACGCCGCCGCGCACGCCGACCACCGCCATCATGTGATGCGGGCGGTCGCCATGGGCGTCGGCATGTTTCGGCGCCGACAGCATCGCCTGCGCCATCGACAGCGATTCGCGGACCTGTTCGAGCGACAGCGGCTTCAGCAGGTAATCCTGGATGCCGCTGGACAGAAGGTCGCGGTACAGGCGGACGTCGTTGACCTGTCCCGCCGCGATCACCACCGTTCCCGGCTCGCACACTTCGGCCAGCGCGTTGATGTCGTTGATCGGGTCGCCCGATTCCGACATGTCGACGAACAGGATGTTCGGGCTGGCCGACACCGACAGCGACTGCACGGCGTTGCGCAGTCCGCCCTTGTTGCACTTCTCGATCGGCCAGCCCATGTCGGCGGCGGCGGCGCGGATCAGGTCCAGCGTATCGTCGTCGCACACGAACGCGCTGAACGGATCACGCGTGCTGCCGGGTTTGAAAGGAGCGTTCACTGGCCGCCTCCACTGCTGGTCGATGATTCCTTGAGGGCGCCGGCGCCGGTCTGGGGCTTGGTCCGATAGGTGTTGATCGGACGCGTCGCGGCGGCGGGATCGCTGCGCTCGCTGCGCGCGCCCTTGATCAGGTCATTGGGGTCCGCGACCATGGCGGCAAGATTGCTGTTCGTCGCGCAGCCATAGTTGGACGATGTAGCATTGACGATATTGGCCGAAAATTTGCTCGACCAGTCCGGGCAGCCCGGAACATGGGCCGACGCGCGGGCGATGGTGACGCGCAGATGGCCGGGCGGGACGCCGCCGGTCGTGACGGGCACGTCCGCGCTCATCAGCAGGCCGCGCCGCTCGACCATCGCGCGGACCGCCGATTGCGCGGCCGTAGCGCCATAGGGCGACGAGTCCTCGACCGCGACGCGGTCGCCATAGCGAAGCCCCATGGCGTCGAACCAGCCCTGAAGCCGGTCCTGCTCGCTGGGCGACAGCTGGCCGCCCTGGGCGGCGACGTCGAAATGGTGGACGGTGTTGCTGACGACCGGCTGGTGCACCGATTCGAGGCCGCGGTTGCTATAGGCCGAACCTGTGCATCCCGCGAGCGACGAGGCCAGCGCCAGGACCGTCCATGTTGCGATCTTTTTCATCACTTTGCTCCTGAAAACCAGCGCGTCACTTGAGGTTGAAGCCGGGCGCGGCGTCGCCGCCCGACGTGTCGAGGCGCGGCTTGGGCCGGTCGCCGACGGTCACGCCGGCGCTGTCCTGTCCGGCCAGCAGGCGGACGAGGTCGTTCGGCGCCTGATAGGCGTCGGTCGGCAGCCTGATCTCGTTCGCCGACACCGGCTTCACCAGATAGGGCGTGACGATGATCACCAGTTCGGTCTCGCCGCGGCGGAAACTGTCCGACTTGAACAACAGGCCGAGGATCGGCACGTCGCCAAGGCCGGGGATCTTGTCGATCGCGCCGATCGCGCGGTTGTTCATCAGGCCCGCGATCATGAAGCTTTCACCCGATCCCAGCTCGACCGTGGTTTCCGCGCGGCGGACGGTCAGGGCCGGAACCTGGAACCCCTGCATCTGGATCGCGCCCTCGGTCGACAGTTCCGACACTTCGGGACGGACGCGCAGGCTGATGCGGCCGTTGGACAGCACCGTCGGCGTATAGGCGAGGCTGACGCCATATTTGCGATATTCGATCGTCGTCCCGGCGAAATTGCCGGGGATGGGAACCGGGAATTCGCCGCCCGCAAGGAAGTCGGCGGTTTCGCCGGAGATGGCGGTCAGGTTCGGCTGCGCCAGCGTCGTCACCATGCCCGACCGCTCGCCAAGATCGAGCGAGGCGATCAGGTCGAGACCGAACATGCGACCCGCGCCCGCCAGGCTGTTGACGCCGGCCGGAGTCTCGACCGTATAGCTCGTCGATCCGTCGGGGTTATAGGTGATGGTGCCGGCCTGCCGGCCGCGGAACACGCCGCCCAGAAAGCCGCTGCCGCGGTCGCTGGTGAGCACATTGCCGCTGATCTCCTTGACCAGCGAGCGGTTCACTTCGGCGATGCGGACTTGCAGATTGACTTGCAGCGGCGTCGCGGTGCGAAGGCGCGACAGCACCTTGGTCTGTTCGCCGACGAAGGCCTGGACCATGCGCTCGGCCTCCGCCGCGTCATCGGGCGACTGCACGGTGCCGGTCAGCAGGACCATGCCGTTCATCGCGTTGGCGACGATATTGGCTTCCGGCATCGCCAGCGACAGCATCTGGTCGATCGTCTCGATATTGTTGCCGACGCGGGCGACGGTCGAAAAGACGACCTTGCCGCTGGCGTCGGTGGCATAGATGCTCGTCTCGCCCGGCTTTTTGCCGAAGACATAAAGCTGGCGGTTCGAACGGACCTGCACGTCGGCCACGTCCTCGCTGGCGACGAACACGTCCGTCATCGGCGCGGGCAGGCTGATCAGGCGGCCGCGTCCGACCGACAGGTCGATGCTGCTGCTGGCGTTCTGGGCCACCTGCGCCGCCGCGGGCTGCGCCGGGACCGCCGCCAGGGGCGCGGCCATCAGGCCGATGGCCAGCGTGCGGGCGAGGGCGCCTGCCTTATATTGGGCGTTGCTCTTCATCTTACTTACCCCCCACAGGAACTTCGGTGACCTTGTCGCCGCGCGTCACGCGCACGACCGGGCCGCTGCGGACAGGCGCCGCGCCGTCCGTCGCCGCGCCATATTGCTGCTGCGGCTGCTGGCGCGACCCCGACACGCGGCCGCTGACGGGAACCCAGAAGCGCGACACGTCGCCGCCCGTCGTCACGGTCGAGCGGCTCGCCGTCGGACGCGCCGCCGCTTCGGCGAGCATCCTGCGCTCGGCGGCCGCGCTGCCCTTTGCGGGGACATTGACTTCGCCAGAGGCGATCGCGGCGTCGAGTTCGCCCGTGCTTTCGGCAAGCGGGCGCAGGGCCAGCGACAATTTGCCCATATTCTGCGCGACGGCGATCTTCTCCGCGATCTCCGGCGTCGCTTCCAGCGTCACCGAACCGAAGGTGCGGACGGGCGTCTTGCCCGATTCGTCCTCGGCGTCATAGCGCTGGTCGGTGGCGAGCACGCGGACGTTGCGGACGATCGTCTCGGCGGCGAAGATCTGCTTGTCGGGATAGCTGCTGCCTTCCTCGACGGAGATTTCCTGCGCCAGCAGCACGTCGACGCGGTCGCCGGGGAAGACGAAGCCCGCGACGCCCTGTTCCTGCGAGACCTTCACGGTCACGGCGCGCATCCCCGGCCCGAGCGCCGCGGCCAGGAAGCCGCGATCGTCGGGATGGACGAGCGCCCCCTGCGTCAGCGGCTGGCCCGCCGTGATGGGATGGCGCACGACCGTGCCGACCAGCGTGTTCGCGTCGGTCTTGTCCTTCAGGAAATAGGCCTTTTCGACCAGTTCATTCGGCCACGGCTGATACCGGAAGGAATCGGGACCGATGATCGTGCCGACCGGCAGCTGCCGAGTCGCGACCAGGATCATCGGTCCCGTGATTTCCGGCGCCGCTGCGGCGCGCGCTTCCGGGGCCGATGCCCCGCGCATGATTTGATTGATCCCGAACGCCGCGCTGACGGCAATGACCAGCGCGCCGACGATCAGCATGATCTTTCGCGTATCCATGACGGTTTTTCGCCTCCTGCACGCACCAGAACCGGCGGTGCTTACCCTCAGGTCGAACCGATAGCCTGAAAGTGGTTAAGATAATGTTGGTGAAGCACCCACAGTCCGGCAACGGCGATGGCGACCCCATAAGGGACCTCCACGGGCTTGTCGGAAGGGCGGATTCTGACGTGGATCAGCATGGCCGCCGACAGGATGCCGCCCGCCAGCGCCATCACCGTCAGCGTCGGCAGGAACAGCGTCAGCGGCACCCACAGCATCACCGCGCCGATCATCTTGACATCGCCGCCGCCGATGCCGCCGACGGCGAACAGGCCGACGAAAGCAAGGAAGACGGCCAGCGCCGCGCCGAACTGAAGCGCGGCGTCGGGCCAGGGCGCAAGGCCGCTGGCGAACCAGAAGGGAATGGCGAGCAGCGCCATCGCCGCGTTGAGACCGTTGGAGATGGTCCGCGAGCGAAGGTCGCTGACCGCCGCCGCGATCATCATCGCGGCGAGCAGGGCCATCAGCCCCAGCATGATCGTGCCTTTGTCCATGACGGCGGTCTTAACGATGATCGCTTACCAAAGCGTAACCATGACCATATCCGGTCGCTTGCATTCCGGAGACCATCCGATATGCGGCGAGGCATGACCGGACGGGCGCCTTCCTCTATCGACGTGCTGATCGTCGGCGCGGGGATCGCGGGCGCCAGCCTGGCCGCGTCGCTCGCCCCCTGGCGGCAGGTCGTGCTGATCGAGGCGGAGGACATGCCCGGCTATCACGCGACTGGGCGCTCGGCGGCTTTCTGGCACGAAAGCTATGGGGGGCCGGGCGTGCAGCCGCTGTCGTCGGTCTCTTTCGCCTGGTTGTCGGAGCAGGGCTTTCTGTCGCCGCGCGCCGCGATCAACATCGCCCGGCGGGGCGAGGCGGCGCGAGTCGACGCCTTCATGGCCGCGTTCACGGCGCGCGGCGTCGCGGTCGAGCGCATGACGCAGGACGAGATCGCCGCCCGCGTCCCCGGCATCCGCGCGCCATGGAGCGAAGCCGCCTATGAAGGCGCGTGCAGCGATATCGACGTCGGCGCGCTGCATGCCGTCTATCTGGGCGCGGCCAAGCGGGCGGGGGCGCGGCTGGTGACGCGCGCGCCGCTGTCGGCGGCGCGCCGCGTGGCGGGCGCGTGGGACGTGTCGGTCGGCGGCGACACGATCCGCGCCGCGACGATCGTCAATGCGGCGGGCGCGTGGGCGGACGCAGTGGCCGCGCGGTGCGGCGTCGCGTCCGTGGGCATCCAGCCCTATCGGCGCACGGTGGCGCAAGTGCGGCTCGGCTGTCCCGTTCCCGCCGACCTGCCGTTGGTGATCCACATCGGCGGCGAATTTTATTTCAAGGGCGAGAGCGAAGGGCGCATCTGGCTAAGCCCGCATGACGAGACGCCGTCCGCGCCGTGCGACGCCGCGCCGGACGAGATGGATGTCGCGCTGGCGATCGACCGGCTGCAATCGGTGGTCGACTGGCCCGTCGCGGCGGTCGAGCGCAAATGGGCGGGCCTGCGCAGCTTCGCGCCCGATCGCCTGCCAGTGTTCGGCGCCGATCCGCGCCAACCGGGCTTCGTCTGGTGCGCGGGGCAGGGCGGTTTCGGCATCCAGACCTCGCCCGCCATCGGCGCGCTGCTCGCGGCGCAGCTGGGCGCGCCGCCGCCGGAAGGCGCGATCGGCGCCATCGATCCCGCGCCCTATGCGCCGTCGCGTTTCGGCTGAGGCGCTATCCGCTTGCGCTTGCCGGTGCCGGGATTACCATGGACCCGTCGCGTCACGCCGATGCGATGAGACCAGCGGAGACAGAAATGGCGCATTATTTCGAGATCAAGAAGAACAAGGCCGGCGAGTTCGTCGCCTATTTCAAATATAACAGCGAAACCATGTTCTGGACCGAAGGCTATTCGAGCAAGGCGTCCGCCATCAACGCGATCGAATCGATCAAGAAAAACGGTCCCGGCGCGGAGACCCGCGAGGCGGAATGATATCGCGCGGGCGTTTAGAGTCTATTCCGATTCAGTTGATCCGTTCGTCCTGAGGAGGGACTGAGCGAAGGCGAAGGCCCGTCTCGAAGGACCAAGCGCCGTGCCTGGTCCTTCGAGACGCCATTTCGACAAGCTCAATGGCTCCTCAGGATGAACGGTTTTTGTATCGGCCGAAGCGGGACAAAGACTATCGCCCCCGCGCCGCCTCCAACGCCGCGTCGCTGGCCAGCTTGTCGGCCAGTTCATTGTCGCCATGTCCCGCATGGCCCTTGACCCACAGCCATTCGATCTCGTGCCGCGCGGCTTCGGCGATCAGCCGCTGCCACAGGTCGGCGTTGGCGACGGGCTTTTTCGCGGCGGTCTTCCAGCCGTTCTTCTTCCAGCCGTGAATCCATTTGGTGATGCCGTCGCGGACATAGACGCTGTCGGTGGACAGTTCGACGCGGCAGCCGCGCCTCAGCGCCGCCAGCGCCTCGATCGCCGCCATCAGTTCCATGCGGTTGTTCGTCGTGTCCTTCTCGCCGCCCGCCAGCGTCTTCACGGCGTCGCCCCAGCGCAGCACCGCGCCCCAGCCGCCGGGTCCCGGATTGCCCTTGCACGCGCCATCGGTGGCGACGATGACCGTCCGCGCTTCGCTCATGCCGCGAACAGCGCCGCCGCGTTGGATGCCTGATAGCGGCGCAGCCGGGCCAGGAAAGGCGCCGGGTCCTTGCGCGTTACCAGCGCATCGGCGGGTGTGTGCACCCAGTCGTGCGCGCGCGTCAGCAGGAAGCGCAGCGCCGCCCCGCGCGCAAGCAGCGGCAGCGCAGCGACCTCCGCCTCGGTCAGCGCGATCTCACGCGCATAGCCGCGCATCAGCGCCTGCGCGCGGGCGGGATCGCAATGACGCCCGTCGTCGGAAAAGGTCCAGGCGGCATGCGTGACCGCGACGTCATAGGCGCGAAAATCGCTGGCGGCGAAATAGAAGTCGATCAGGCCCGTCACGCGCTCGCCGAGCATCAGCACATTGTCGGGAAACAGGTCGGCGTGAATGACATGCGCGGGAAGGTCCGCCGGCCAATGCGCGTTCAGAAAGGCGAGTTCCGCGTCGACCAGATCCTGCAATCCCGAAATCACGGCGTCGAGATCACCGGTCGCCTCGGCGATGGCGCGCCAGTGGCGATGGCCCATGCTGTTTTCGCGTCCGCCCGGAAAATCGGCGGCGGCGCGGTGCATCGCGCCCAGCGCCGCGCCGACCGCTTCGCACTGGTCCGGCGTCGGATGGCTCGGCGAGATGCCGGGCAGGAACTGGATGATGCAGGCGGCGCGGCCCGCGATCCGCTGGATCGCCACGCCGTCCCGGTCGTGGATCATCGCCGGAACCGGACAGTCCCGGCCCGCGAGATGGTCGAGCAGATCGACGAAAAAAGGCAGATCGCCGACCTGCACGCGCTTTTCATAGAGCGTCAGGATGAAACGCCCGCCGCTCGTCTCCAGCAGGAAGTTGCTGTTTTCGACGCCCTCGGCGATGCCCTTGCACGATCGGACCGTGCCGATGTCATAGCGGGCGACGAGCGCGGCGAGATCGTCGGTGTCGACATGCGTATAGACGGCCATCAGGCGTTTTCCTGCTCCAGCCCGCGCGGCAGTTTGAACACCATCTTCTCCTCGGCCGTGACGATCACTTCCTCGATGATCGGGCGATGCGCGGCGATGGCGTCGATCACTTCGCGCACCAGTTCCTCGGGCGCGCTGGCGCCTGCGGTGATACCCAGCGTGTCGATGTCCGCCAGCCATTCCGCCGCGATGTCGCTGCCGCGCTGGACGAGGTGCGCGGGCGTGCCCAGCCGCTCGGCGACTTCGACCAGCCGCACGCTGTTGGAACTGTTCGGGGCGCCGATCACGATCATGCGCCCGCACTGGCCCGCGATCGCCTTGACCGCGTCCTGCCGGTTCGACGTCGCATAGCAGATATCCTCGCCGTGGGGTCCGGCGATCGAGGGAAAGCGATGGCGCAGCGCCGTGACGATATCGCGCGTGTCGTCGACCGACAGCGTCGTCTGCGTCAGGAAGGACAGCTTGTCCGGGTCGTCGACCGACAGGCCCGCGACGTCGTCGACCGATTCGACCAGCGTCATCGCGCCTTCGGGAAGCTGGCCCAGCGTGCCGATCACTTCGGGGTGCCCCGCGTGGCCGATGAAGATGATGTGGCGCCCGCCCTGGTTCGCGCGTTCGGCCTGGCGGTGGACTTTCGACACCAGCGGGCAGGTCGCGTCGATATAGTCCAGCCCGCGCGCTTCCGCCTTGGCGGGCACGGCCTTGGGCACGCCGTGGGCGCTGAACACCACGGGGACGCCGTCGGGCACCTGGCTCAATGATTCGACGAAAATCGCGCCCTTGGCCTTCAGCGATTCCACGACATAGCGGTTATGGACGATCTCGTGCCGCACATAGACGGGCGCGCCAAAGCGTTCGAGCGCCAGCTCGACGATGCGGATCGCGCGGTCCACGCCCGCGCAGAAACCGCGCGGCGCGGCGATCAGGACGCGGAGTTCCGCCGTTTCACCGGCCTTGGGTGGCGTCAGGGATTGAGGGGCGTTCATGGCTTTCGCGCCCTAGACCAGCACAGGCCATGGGGTAAAGCGGCTTCGTCCGTGTTGCGCGCCGTTCATCCCGCCGATAAGAAGCGGCGCGCATGAAGCGGGATCGCGCCCGGATCCGCTCGCGCCTGTTTTGGAAAGCCCGTTCGCCATGATGCCCATTTCCCGTCCCGCCCGTAAGTATCTGACCATCGTCTGCGGCAGCGCCGCCGTGCTGGCCGTGGCGGGCTGTGCGAAGAACAACGACATCGACGTGTCGAGCGGCGTCGGCATCACCTCGACGCGCAGCATCTGTCCGGCCGTGGCGGTGCCGCAATATACCGGCGATATCACCCTGTTCGACCCCGCGACCAGCCGCGACGCGCGCGCGGTCGATGTGGTCGCGACGATCACCAACCTCGATCCGCAGTGCAACGACCAGGGCGAGCGCGTCTATCAGCTCGCCAGCTTCGATGTCGTCGCGACGCGCCGCGACGCGGGACCGGCGCGCAGCGTGACCTTGCCCTATTTCGGCACCGTGGTGCAGGGCGGCACGGCGGTCGTCGCCAAGCGGCTGGGGCAAGTCACCGTGACCTTCCCCGAAGGACAGGTGCGGGGCACGGGGCGCGGCGAGGCGTCGGCCTATGTCGATCGCACGGCGGCGACGCTGCCTGCCGACATTCAGGAACGCATCACGCGCAGGCGCAAGGCGGGCGACCAGGATGCGGCGATCGACCCGCTGAGCATCCCCGAAGTGCGCGCGGCGGTGCAGCGCGCGAGCTTCGAACTGCTCGTCGGTTTCCAGCTTACGCAGGAACAGCTGGAATATAACGTCCGACGATAGTCGTCGCCGCGCTTTTCCTTTTGCCCCGCGGCGCCGGTAAGGCGGCGCGGGTCTGTCGATTCTGTGTAGATCGGACTCTATCAGTGACTTTGTTCAGCCGTTTCTCCGACCATATCGGCGCCGCGCTCGACGCGCTCGCGGCGCGGGGCGCCTTGCCCGCCGGGCTTGACCGCAGTGCGATCAGCGTCGAGCCGCCGCGCGATCCGGCGCATGGCGACGTCGCGACCAATGCCGCGATGGTGCTGGCGAAGCCCGCCGGGACCAACCCGCGCGCGCTCGCCGAACTGCTGGTGCGGGAATTGGGCGCACTCGACGAAGTGACCGAGGCGAGCGTCGCCGGACCGGGCTTCATCAACCTGCGCGTCGCCGACGACAGCTGGCGCGCCGAACTGGCGCTGATCCACGACTTGCAGGGCGACTACGGCCGCTCGGCGATGGGCGAGGAGCGGCGCGTCAATGTCGAATATGTCTCCGCCAATCCCACGGGACCGATGCATGTCGGTCATTGCCGGGGCGCTGTCGTCGGCGACGCGCTCGCCGCGCTGCTCGAATATGCGGGGCATGACGTCGTCCGCGAATATTATGTCAACGATGCGGGCGCGCAGGTCGATGTCCTCGCGCGCTCGGCGCATCTGCGCTATCGCGAGGCGCTGGGCGAGGATATCGGCGCGATCCCCGAAGGACTTTATCCCGGCGATTATCTGAAACCCGTCGGCGAAAAGCTCGCCGCCGACTATGGCGACAAATATGTCGGCGCGCCCGAAAGCGAATGGCTGGTCCCGTTCCGCACCGTGGCGGTCGCGGCGATGATGGACATGATCCGCGCCGACCTCGCCAAGCTCGGCATCCATCACGACCTTTTCTCGTCCGAAGCGGCGCTTCAGGCGGCCGGAAAGCCCGCCGCCGCCGAACAATGGCTGCGCGAACAGGGTCTCGTCTATGACGGCGTGCTCGAAGCGCCGAAGGGCGAGACGCCCGAGGATTGGGAGCCGGTCGAACTGCCGCTGTTCCGTTCGACGCAATTCGGCGACGATCAGGACCGCCCGATCAAGAAATCGGACGGCAGCTGGACCTATTTCGGCGCCGATCTCGCCTATCACTACCAGAAGGCGCAGGATGCGGACGAGCTGATCGACATCTGGGGCGCCGACCATGCGGGCACCGTCAAGCGGATCAAGGCCGCCGTCGCCGCGCTGACGGGCGGCAAGACGCGCTTCGACGTCAAGCTCGTGCAGATGGTCCGCCTGCTCAAGAACGGCGAGCCGTTCAAGATGTCGAAGCGCGCGGGCAATTTCGTCACGCTCGCCGATATCGTCGAGGAAGTCGGCAAGGACGCGGTGCGCTTCACCATGCTGACGCGCAAGGCCGACGCGCAGATGGACTTCGACTTCGCCAAGGTGGTGGAGGCGTCGCGCGACAATCCGGTCTGGTATCTTCAATATGCCCACGCCCGGATCGCGCGCCTGCACCAGAAAGCCGCCGACGCGGGCCTTTCGCTTCCGCCGCCGGATATGGAGCGGCTTGGCGCTCATGAACTGGGGCTGGTCAAGCTGCTCGCGCAATTCCCCCGCCTCGTCGAAGCGGCGGCCACGGCGCGCGAACCGCACCGTGTGGCCTTCTATCTCGGCGACGTCGCCGCCGCGTTCCATGCCTGGTATAATCTCGGTAACGATAGCCCCGACGCCCGTATCGTTTTGGCAAAGGATCCCGAACTGACCGCGACGC
>PHEM01000532.1 GCA_002842935.1 Alphaproteobacteria bacterium HGW-Alphaproteobacteria-13
TGCGAACCGAAGCCGCGCTGCACCAGCGCGCGCGCGCCGTCGCGCGCGCCGCGACGCTCGGCGAGACGCGCGTGCGCCGCTGGACGCAGCGCGTTGACAATGTGGTGCTGCACCCGGTCGGGGGGCTCGTCATCCTGCTCGGGCTGATGTTCGTGATGTTCCAGGCGGTCTATGCCGCCGCCGAGGCGCCCGCCGATTTTCTGGAGGGCGGCGTCGGCCTGCTGCAAGCCTGGGTCGTCGAAGTCCTGCCCGACAATTTCCTGCGCGGGCTGATCGTCGAGGGCCTGCTGGCCGGCGTCGGCGCGGTCGTGGTCTTCCTGCCGCAGATCCTGATTCTCTTCCTCTTCATCCTGCTGCTCGAAGCGTCGGGCTATATGACTCGCGCCGCCTTTCTGATGGACGGGCTGATGGGCAAGGTCGGCTTGTCGGGGCGCGGTTTCATCCCGTTGCTGTCCAGCTTCGCCTGCGCGGTGCCGGGAATCATGGCGACGCGCGCGATCCCGGACGAAAAGGACCGGCTGACCACGATCCTGATCGCGCCGCTGATGACCTGCTCCGCGCGCATCCCCGTCTATGCGCTGATCATCGGCGCCTTCATTCCGGCCCGCAACGTGGGCGGCCTGCCGATCGGGCTGCAAGGCCTCGTCCTGTTCGGCCTGTTTCTCAGCGGCATCGTCGGGGCGCTGCTCGTCGCCTGGGTCATGCGCCGCTCGGTGACGAAGGGCAATGCCGCGGGTTTCATGATGGAGATGCCGCGCTATCAATGGCCGCGCGCGGGCGACATCGCGATCGCGCTGTGGCAGCGCGCATGGATATTCCTGCGCCGCGCGGGCACGATCATCGCCGGGACGACCGTCGTCCTGTGGCTGCTGCTGAGCTATCCGAAGGCTCCCGCCGACAGCGGGCTGCGCCAGGTCGAATACAGCATCGGCGGCCGCATCGCGAGCGGGCTGGAAGTCGTCGTGCGGCCGATCGGCTTCAACCATGATATCGCGGTCGCGCTGATTCCCGCGATGGCGGCGCGCGAAGTCGCGGTGTCGGCGATGGCGACCGCCAATGCGATCGACGCCGACGACGACGAAGAGCAGGTCGCCGACCAGCTCGGCTCCACGCTCGCGGGCAAATGGAGCCTCGCCACCGCGCTCGCCTTCCTCGCCTGGTTCGTGTTCGCGCCGCAGTGCATTTCGACGATCGCGATAACGCGGCGCGAGACGAACGGGTGGAAATGGCCGCTGTTCATGGTTGGCTATTTATTCGCGCTCGCCTATGCCGCTGCTGGTATCACTTACTGGACGGCCGTCGCCTTCGGACTCGGCTGATCCTCCAACCTCAGGAGCGGAGCGGAGCGGCGATGGCAGGCAGCGTCAACAAGGTTATTCTCATCGGCAATCTGGGCGCCGATCCCGAAATCAAGTCGTTCCAGAACGGCGGGCGGATCGCGAACATCCGCATCGCCACGTCCGAACAGTGGAAGGACCGGATGACCGGCGAGCGCAAGGAGCGCACCGAATGGCATAATGTCGTCATCAACGGCGACGGGCTGGTCGGCGTGGTCGAGCGCTATCTGAAGAAGGGTTCGAAGGTCTATATCGAGG
>PHEM01000074.1:0-11236 GCA_002842935.1 Alphaproteobacteria bacterium HGW-Alphaproteobacteria-13
CGAAGTGGGCGACCGGAGCGCCAGTGTACTGCTGGGCGTCGAAGCGGTCGAGATAGTTGGCGTAGAGCCTGATCCCCAGCGCGCCGCTGTCACCGACGATCGTGCGATAGGTCGCGTCGATGTCGAAGCCCGCCGTTTTGAGGAAGGCGATGTTGGCGGGCAGAGTCCGCACTACACTCGGGAAGCTGGTCGGCGTCGCGCGCTCGATCAGGTCGCACTCCGGCACCCCGGAACCGCCCGCATTATAGCAGTTGGTCAGCAATTGCTGCGCGACGAGCGAGTCGATCAGGCCGTCGACCTTGATGCGATAATAGTCCAGCGAGAAGGAGAAGCCGGGCAGGAAGGAGGGCGTGAACACGCCGCCGATCGTCAGCGTCTTGGCGCGTTCCGGCTTCAGATTCGGGTTGCCGCCGGATACGCCGTTGACATTGACGTTCTGACCGCTGCCATAGATCGGCGTGCCGTTCTGGACGATCTGCAGGTCGTTGACGATACCGATGGTGGTCTGCAGACCGGCGTACAGCTCGAACAGGTTGGGCGCGCGAATATCCCGCGAATAGGTGGCGCGCAGCAGCAGGTCTTCGACCGGCCGCCAGGTCGCGCCGACCTTCCAGGTTTCCACCTGGCCGGACGAGGAATAATCGGTGATGCGGCCCGCCGCGTTCACGCTCAACTCCCGGAAGAATGGCGTGTCGCGCAGCAAGGGCACCGCGATTTCCCCATAGGCTTCCTTGACGTTCACGCTGCCCTTGGCGGTGCCGACATTGATGATCCAATAGTGGGATGCACCTGCCGGCACGCCGCGCAGACCGTTGAAATAGGCGGCGCGGATGGCGGCTGTCTCGGCCGGCGTGGCGCCCGACAGGGTCGCGGGGTCGGAATTGCTGACCAGATTCAGCGATTGCTTGCGCCATTCGACGCCCACCGCGAAATCGACGGGACCGGCCGGCAGTTCGAACAGCGATCCGCTGAGATCGGCGGCGATGGAATCATGCTCCAGAACCGCGCGATAGCGGGATGTGCCGGTGGCATAGGCATAGCCATCGGGCGTGGCGGCGGCAGGGTTGCCGCTCATCACGTTCAACGGGCGGCAACCGGCATATTGGCTCGCCAGCGCCGGGTCGAGCAGGACGCGGCAGGTGATCTGGCCGTTGTTCGGATCGATCACGGCGTCCAGGGCCGCATAATAACGGTTGTTCTGGTAGAGTCCGGAGGTCGCCATCTTGTTGGTCGAACGGCCGTGCGTGTAAGAGAGCGAGGCGTTCAGTGCGCCGAAGCTGGCATTGAAACCGCCCGTGACCATCCAGGAGTCATTGCGTTCCTCAGCGCGGGGCCTGGGATTGCCGTTGCTGCCATGGCCGACGATCAGATAATCGTTCGCCGTGGGCAGCGATGCGTCCAGTTCCGGCAGAAGATAGGGATTCCCCTTGAAGATTGTCGCGGACTGAGAGGGCGGGACGGCCGCATTCTGCATCGTCGTATAGTTCAGGTCCGCGCGCGACCAGCCGCCCTGCACATAGGCGGTCACGTCGTCGACCAGTTCATAGCTGATCCGGCCGAACGTCTGATAGGTCCGCGACGGCAGGATGGCATAATTGTCCCGCGGAATGTCGTAGCCGTCCCCGCCCGACGCGAAGCCGGTCGTGCCGACGGTCGCGCCGGGCGCCCACGGGCGGATCGTTCCGTCGTTGTTGAACACCGAACGGATATAGGGATTGTTCGCGACGCTCGACCCGGTGATGCTGCCGTTGAGCGCAAAAGCCGTGATCAGCACGTCGCGCCCAATGGTGTAGGGGTTGGCGGCCGACCCGGGCACACCGTCCGCCGTGGAGGTCGATCCAACGAAGGTGTAGCCCTGACGGCCATATTCCCGGTCGCTGCGCAGCATGCCGTCTTTGCTGGCATATTCCGCGCTCAGCAGGATATGGCCCCGGCCGCCGGCGAAGTCGAAGCCGCCCGCGGCGCCCAGACGGTGATGCGCATTGTCGCCGCGCTCGGCAATCCCGGCCTGGGCGACGCCCTTGATGCCCGTGAAATTCTTGTCGAGAACGAAGTTGACGACACCGGCCACGGCGTCGGAACCCCATTGCGCGGATGCGCCGCCCGTCACCACGTCGACGCGCTGCATCAGCATCTGCGGCAGGACGTCGGTATTGATCGTGCCGATATAGGTCGTCGGCGGCACGCGAATGCCGTCGAACAGGATCAGCGTGCGCAACGGCCCCTTGGGGTTGTTGGTGGATGTGCCCAGGCCGCGCAGGTTGAGGACGTTGCCGTGGATCGGAATGGTCGACCAGTTGCTCGACGAGCGGCCCGCCCCAAGCGAGTTCTGGAACTGCGGCAGCTTGTTGAGCGCGTCGGGAATGCTGGTCGGCGTGGTTTTGGTCAGCTCTTCCGTGGTCGCGACGGTGACTGGCGTCGGTGCGGTGTAGCCGTCGCGCACGATGCGCGATCCGGTCACGACGATGTCGGTCCGTGCGCCGCGTTCTTCGTCGACCGCGTTGTCGGCGGCGTCTTGCGGCGCTTCCTGCGCATAGACAGGCGCGGCAAGCGGCAGCAGGCTCGCGGTGATCAGCAATGAAATGGTTCGCGTCCTCATGGGTCCCTCTCCCTAGTAAGCAGAAGCAGCCATAAACCGGCTGCGTTATTACCCCTTAGTGCGGTTTTAAAATGACTCGATCAATTTTAACTGTCAATGCAAATTTGATTGGTTCATAGCCGTTGGGGCAACAGAGACTCGATATCGTGCGATAATGTGTCTTAATTGCCACAGTCCGCCGAGCTTGTTGGCCTAGTCGATTCCGCGCGGCGGAACGATCGAAATAATGGGGAGAGAGACGTCGTGACCATTAGCCGGTCCCATCGACGGACGCTTCAGCATATCATGGATCAGCATATCACGAAATGCGCCGCTTCGCGGCCTGCCGGAATGCGCGGTGCGCGCGGGAGCATGGGAGCATGAGCGCGTCGTCCCCCGGCGCAGATGCGCCTTCCGCGCACCCGCAGGCGGCGGATTATCCTTCCGCGCCGATGGGTTGGCTCACCGTCGCCATATTGTTCCTGCTCTATATCCTGTCGCTGACCGACCGGAACATCATGGCGCTGATGGTCGATTCGATCAAAGCGGACCTCAGCCTGTCCGACCTCCAGATCAGCCTGCTGCAAGGTCCGGCCTTCGCCTTTCTATACTGCATATGCGCCATTCCGGTGGGCATCGCGCTCGACAGATACAGCCGCCGGATCGTGCTCTATCTGTCGATCACCATTTGGAGCATCGCGGCGGCCTGCTGCGGGCTGGCGACCGGCTTCGCCATGCTGTTCGTGGCGCGCTCCGGGGTCGGTGCGGGCGAATCAGGATTCGGCACCGGCGCCTATTCGATCGTCGGCGACAGCTTCCCGCCGCACCGCGTGTCGCTCGCCATGTCCGTCTATATCATGGGCGGGGTGATGGGGGCGGGCATCGTCTTTCTTGTCGGCGGCCCGATCGTCGCGGCGATGATGAAAAGCGGCCCGGCGGTCTGGCCGCTGTTCGGCCTGCTCGAACCGTGGCAGCAGGTGTTCATCATCACCGGCGCGCCGGGGATCGCCATGGCCTTCCTCGTGTTCCTGTTCCGCGAGCCGCCGCGCCGCAAGGCCGGGGCGGTGACTCCCGCCGGCGGCTATGGCGAGGCGATCGCCTTCCTGCGCCAGCACAAGCCGCTGTTCACCGCCAATTTCGTGGGATTCGGACTCGCCTATGCCGTGATTATCGGCATCCAGCTGTGGACGCCCGCCTATTTCGCCCGCATCTATGGCTGGGACCCGGTCCGTATCGGCGTCGTCCTCGGCACCGTGCAGATCGCCGCGGCGATCTCTATGCCGGCCCATGGGTGGGCCGTCGATCGGCTCTACAACGCCGGGCGGCGCGATGCGCATCTGCTGTGGTGCCTGGTGATGACATTGCTCGCCGCGCCGTGCGGCATCGCCGCCTATCTCGTCGCCGATCCCTGGCTGACGGTCGCGTTCTTCTTCCTGTTCATGGTGCTGATGCTTTCGACGTCGGCCATGGGACCGGCGCTCGTGCAGGTGGTGACGCCGCCGGCGCTGCGCGGGCGCGTGTCGGCGATATATGTCCTGTCCACGGGCCTCATCGCGATGGCGGGCGGCCCGACCTTCGTCGGTTTCGTGACCGACAAGGTGCTGGGCGACGAGATGCTGCTGGGCCGTTCGCTGATCATCAGCGTGATCTTCGTGCTGCTGCCTGCGGCACTGCTGTTCTGGGTGGGGCGCGGCTCGATGCGGCGCGCCATTGCCGCCATTGATTGAGAGGAGAGAAACCATGACCGATATCCGTCCCGCCTTCATCGACGGCAAGCCCAAGCAGTTGCTGATCGGCGGCCGTTTCGTCGATCCCGTTGCGGGCGAACGCTTCGCCTCGACCAGCCCGTCGACCGGTGAGCATGTCGCCGATATCGCGCTGGCCGGGGAGGAGGATGTCGACCGCGCGGTCGCCGCCGCGCGCGCCGCGCTCGACGGGCCGTGGAGCCGCTTCACGCCGGCGGAACGGCAGGCGGTGCTGCTGCGACTCGCCGATCTGGTCGATGCCGAGTTCGACGATCTGGCGTTGCTCGACTGCATCGAGATGGGGCGGCCGATCACCGCCTCGCGGGGGTTGCGGTCGATGGTGTTGCGCGTGATCCGCCATATCGCGGGACAGGCGACCGCGATTCACGGCGAGACGCTGGGCAATTCCTTCCCCGGCACGGAACTGATGTCCTTCACCCTGCGTGAGCCGATCGGCGTTGTCGGCGCGATCATCCCCTGGAACGGGCCGCTGTTCAGTGCCGCGTGGAAGATCGCCCCCGCGCTCGCCGCGGGCTGCACCGTGGTGCTCAAGCCGGCGGAAGACGCCTCGCTCAGCCCGCTGCGCTTCGGGCAGTTGTGCCTGGAGGCGGGCGTGCCCGAAGGCGTGGTCAACATCGTCACCGGCATGGGCGCGACGGGGGCGGCCCTGGCGTCGCATCCGGGCATCGACAAGATCAGCTTCACCGGGTCCTGCGAAACGGGGCAGAAGATCATCGCCATGTCGGCGGGCACGGTGAAGCGCGTGACGATGGAACTGGGCGGCAAATCGCCCAACATCATCTTCGCGGACGCCGATCTCGACCTCGCGGTGCCTGCCTCCGCGATCGGCGTGTTCAACAATTCGGGGCAGGTCTGCGCCGCGGGCACGCGGCTGTTCGTGGAGCGGCCGGTCTATGACGAAGTGGTGGCGCGTATCGCCGCCTTCGCCGGTGCGCTGAAGGTCGGACCCAGCCTGGATCCCGAGACGCAGGTCGGCCCGCTGGTGTCCGCCAAGCAATATGCCCGCGTCGCCTCTTTCCTCGACGAGGGACCGCGCGAGGGCGCGCGCCTCGTCACCGGCGGCGCGCGCCTGACGGAGGGCGCGCTGGCCAATGGTCATTTCGTCGCGCCGACCGTGTTCGCGGACGTCGGCGACGACATGCGGATCGCGCGCGAGGAAATATTCGGGCCGGTGGCGTCGATCATGCCGTTCGACGGTTTCGACGAAGCGGTGGATCGCGCCAATGCGACGCGATTCGGTCTGGCCGGCGGGGTATGGACGCGCGACATCACCAAGGCCTTGGCGGCCGTGAAGCGGATCAAGGCCGGCACGGTCTGGGTCAACCATTATTTCGCGATGGACCCGGCGGTGCCCTTCGGCGGCTACAAGATGAGCGGATTCGGCCGCGAAGGCGGCTTCGAGCATGTCGAAAACTATCTCAATACCAAGGCCGTGTGGGTGCGGACCAGCTGAGGTCCGCACCCGATAGTCCCGTGGGTCAGAGAAGCTGCGTGCGGGGCAGCCGGACTTCCATGCCGTCGAGTTCG
Organism: Alphaproteobacteria bacterium HGW-Alphaproteobacteria-13; assembly: GCA_002842935.1. Taxonomy (GTDB): domain Bacteria; phylum Pseudomonadota; class Alphaproteobacteria; order Sphingomonadales; family Sphingomonadaceae; genus Sphingopyxis. Next base: position 5,872 of record PHEM01000074.1, read on the forward strand.
TCGGTGACCGTGATCTGGCAGGACAGGCGGCTGCCGGGTTGCGGGTCCGCCGCGAATTCGAGCATCTCCTCCTCGTCCCCGGTGCGGGGAGGGACGCGCTCCGCCCATTCCCCGTCGATGATGACCTGGCAGGTGGAGCAAGTGCAGAACCCTCCGCAGTCCGCCAATATGCCGTTCAATCCATTCTTGACCGCGCCCTCCATCAGGCTCCAGCCGGTAGGCACGTCGACGACCTGATGTTCGCCGTCGGCGGTGATATAGTTGATCTTCGGCATCGGTTCAGCCGTTCACCGATTGCAAGGCCCGTTCCGGGCAGGACCGTACCGCCCGCCCGGCAATCTGTTCCTTGCCCTCCGGCACATCGATGTCGCCCGGCGTGATATAGCCCTCTTCGTCGAGGTGGAATATCTCCGGTGCCAGCGCCCAGCAGCGCGCGTGGCCCTGACATTTTTCGCGATCGACAATGACTTTCATGACGCAGTTTCCCTAAAATTATCGTTTGCCGGCGGCCGGATCAGCTCCAGTCCAGCACCAGATTCTCGACTCCGAAGACAAAGCCCCCGAACGTGACGGGCGCGGTGCCTTCCTTGATGCGGAAGGGCGGAATGCGGTTGAACCACTCCGCCAGCCCGATGATCACTTCCCGGCGCGCCAGGTGCGAGCCGATGCAGCGGTGCGGGCCATAGGAAAAGGCGACGTGCCGGTTGTCCTCGCGCCGGAAGTCGATCACGTCGGGATCGGGGAACTCGGCCGAATCGCGGTTCGCCGCCATCGACGGGCAGGAGACGAGATCGCCCTTGCGGATCGGACAGCCCTGCAGTTCGATATCGCGCGTCGCGGTGCGGATCGGCGTGATGCTGGGAAAGGCGCGCAGCATTTCCTCGACCGCGCTGGGCATCAGGTCGGGATTGTCGCGCAGCTCCTGCTGGCGATCGGGATTGCGCGCGAGATAATAAAGATCCAGCCCGATCGCCGTGGCGACGGTGTCCAGCCCGCCGACGAACAGCAGGACGGCGATCGCGCGCACTTCCTGATCGGTGAGCTTGCGTCCTTCCACCTCTGCCGCGACGAGGAAGGATATGAAATCGTCGGTCGGCTCGCGGCGGCGCTGCTCGGTCAGATCGTCGAGGAAGCCGAGAACCTTGTGCGCCGCCGCCGTGCGCTGTTCCGGTCCCTGGTGCAGCAGCTCGTCGGCCCAGCCGACGAACTCCATCAGCCGGTCGTCGGACAGGCCGAGGAAGTTGAGGAACACGCTGACCGCGAGCGGAAAGGCGAATTCCGTCATCACCTCGGCGCTCGTCCCGCGCGCCTTCAGCCCCTCGATCAGTTCCTCGGCCTTGGCGGTGACGAAAGGCTCCATCTTGGCGATGCGCTGAGGGGAAAGCAGGGGGTTGAGCAGCGAGCGGTATTTACGATGCTCGGGCGGGTCGATCTCCAGGGGAATGACCGGCCAGTCCTCGCCAATCGCCGAGGAGAATATCTTGCGGTAGCTGGAAAAGGCGTCGCTGTTCTGCAGCACGTTGCGCTGGTCTTCCGCCTTGAGGACGATCCATGCGCCATCGCCGTCGCGCGTCGTTTCCGGGGAATAGAAGACCGGCCGTCCGTCCTCATGCAGTCGCGAGATCGCGGCGAAAGGGTCCCCAAAGGGCGTCGGCTGCATGTCCGGCGAGCTGTAGAGGTTGAAGTCGCTCACCTTTTCAGGCGGCACATGGTCGGGAACGCGCTGTCTAGTCGCCACTGCATCTCTCCTTGACTGGATGTGTTTTGGAACAAGCGCATGCGAATGTCGAATCGCACGCCGCTGCGCGCGGCTTAAACAACAGATGTTTTATCTTTGCAACGCTTGTTTTATCGGGCAGAAACTCCTGATGACTCAAACGCTTGATTCCGCTCGCCGCGCAGACGTCATCGCGCAGGCCGCCGATCTGATCGTCGAGGGCGGCCTGGCGGCCCTTACCGTGCGCAACATCGCGCGGCGGCTGGGATGCAGCACCACGGTCATCAGCCACCATTTCCGCAACAAGGACGAAGTGGTGCTGGAAACCTATCGCTATATCAACGCGGAAGCGGCGTCGCTGCGCGACCAGGCGCTGTCGGCCTTGTCGCCGACACCGCTGCGGGCGGCGGAGGAAATCCTGCCCATCGGTCCTGCGCAGCAGCGCCACTGGATCGCGTGGCTGCATTTCTGGAGCGCCGCGTTGCTCCATCCGGCGCTCGCCGCAGAGCACGCCGCCGGACTGCAGGCCATGGTCGACCGCATCCTCGACCATCTTCGCCTGATCGGGATGCCGGAGGAGCGCGCGCGCGCCGCCGCACAGAATATCAGCAATGCGCTTTACGGCATCGCGATGCAGGCGATTTTCGACCTCGACCGGTGGGACGAGGCGAAGCAGCGCAACGAATTCCGGCGTGCGATCGCCTTCGTGCTGGGGAAGGACGGTTCCGGGACGGAGTCCTGACCGCCCGGTGCGCCGCTGCGCGCCGGGAGGCTTCGTCCGGGATTTGAGGCGCGGAGCGTTCGCTGGCCGCGATTCGGATCGGGCCGACGCCGGGGTCCGATCTCAAGAAATATATCCCACGGTGCAGAATGTGACTGGCTTCGCGGGGCGCATTGTCCTATTGATACGGCAGGTGCGGCGTTCGGCCCGTCGGGTTGGGACGGGGAGCGGCCGCGCGGGATATTGGCGGGGATAGAGCAGAAGGTTGCCCTCTATGGCGGATCATGATTCGACGGCGTTGCAGGATTTTCGGCAGGAGGTGCGCTCCTGGCTCGCGGAGAATTTCCCGGCGGAACTCAAGGGGGTCGACGGGACGATTTACCAGAGCAACGTCCATACCGCCGCCGCCGATCCGACCTATCAGCTGTGGCGCGAGCGATTCGCGAGCGTGGGCTGGGGCGTGCCGACCTGGCCCGTCCGCTATGGCGGCGCGGGGCTGGGCACGGAAGAGGCCGTGATCATCGGCGAGGAGCTGGCGCGCGCCGGAGCGTTCAATCCGATCCGCAGCTTCGGCGTGATGATGCTGGGTCCCACGCTGCTCGAATATGGCACCGAGGAGCAGAAGCAGACGCACCTGCCCTATATCGCGGATCATACGCGCCGCTGGTGTCAGGGTTTTTCGGAACCGGGCGCGGGATCGGACCTCGCCTCGCTCCAGACGAAATGCACCGACATGGGGGATCACTGGCTGGTGTCCGGGCAAAAGATCTGGACGTCCGGCGCGGATCAGGCGGACTGGTGTTTCTGCCTCGTCCGCACTGACACCAGCCGCAAGCAGGGCGGCATCAGCTTCCTGTTGATCGACATGAAATCGCCGGGGGTGGAAGCGCGGCCGATCGTGCTGATCAGCGGCGTGACGCATTTCTGCGAAGTCTTCTTCACCGATGTGAAGGTGCCCAAGGAAAATCTGGTCGGCGAGGTCAACGGCGGCTGGACGGTCGCCAAGCGGCTGTTGCAGTTCGAGCGTGACAGCCTGTCGGGGGTTCGGAGCGGATTGGGCAGCCTCGCCCCGCTCGCGCACCAATATGTGGGAACCGACGCGGAAGGGCGCATCGCCGATTCCGACCTGCGCGGACGGATGATACATAATGCGATGCGCGCGAGCGCCTATGCCGCGACGCTGGAACGCTTCCGGGACGAAGCGGGCGAGGGCAGGGGGCCGAGCAACGGCGTGTCGGTGCTCAAGAATCTGTGGTCCGGCATCGCGCAGGAGCGCGCCGAACTGGAAGTGGAGATACTCGGATCGCAGGGGCTGGGCTGGGGCGACGACAGCTATGCCGACGAAGAGCGGGCGATCACCCGTCACTGGCTGCACAGCAAGGCCTATTCGATCTATGGCGGCAGTTATGAAGTGCAGAACAACATAACCGCCAAGCGCTCGCTGGGCCTGCCCGACGCGTGACGATGAAAAGACGAGAAGAGACGAGGGGAGGCGGCCCGTGGCGCTGAACGACGAACAGATCATGCTCAAGGACATGGCCGCCGGCTGGGTGAAGGACACCATGCCGACCACCGCGGCGCGCGCGCTGTACGGCGCGCCGGACGGCATCGGGCACGCGCCCGACGCCTGGGCGGAAATGGCGGCGATGGGCTGGACGGGCATCATCGTGCCCGAGGCGCATGGCGGGTCCGATTTCGGTTTTCGCAGCCTCGGTCTGGTGCTGGAGGAATTGGGCCGCACGCTCGCGCCCTCTCCGCTGCTCAGTTCGGCGCTGGCGGTGAGCGCTTTGCGCCTGGCGGGTGACGCGGCGCAGCAGGCGCGCTGGTTGCCGGGGCTGGCGGACGGGTCGGTGATCGGCACGCTGGCTGTCGACGAAGGGCCGCGCCACGCGCCGCTCGCCACTGCGCTGACGGCCACGCCCGTGGGCGGCGGCTGGCGGCTGGACGGTATCAAGCGGCCGGTTCAGGACGGGATGGCGGCGCATCTGGCGATCGTCGTCGCGCGCGTCGCGGACGGCGGCGCCGACGATCTGGCGCTGTTCGCCGTTCCTTGCGATGTCGCCGGGCTGACGCGCGATCCGCTCGACCAGGTCGACGCGCGCGTGCCCGCGATCTACCGCTTCGACGGCGTGGAGGTCGGACCGGACAGCCGCCTCGTGGGCGGCACGGCGATGGTCGACGCCTTGCTTGATCGCGCCCGCGCGGGGCTTTCCGCCGAGATGCTCGGCATGATGACGCAGGCGTTCGAGACGACGCTCGAATATCTCAAGACCCGCGTGCAATTCGGGCAGCTGATCGGCTCCTTCCAGGCGCTCCAGCATCGCGCCGCGGACATGTTCGCGGAACTTCAGCTCACGCGCTCCGCCGTGGAAGCGGCGCTGTCGGCGGTGGACGCCGACGCCGACGACCTGCCCACCCGGGCTTCGCTGGCAAAGGCGCTGGCAGGGGAAAGCCTGCACCGCATTTCCCGCCAGATGGTCCAGCTTCACGGCGGGATCGGCATGACTCACGAGCATGACGCCGGCCTTTACCTGCGGCGCGCCGGGGTGGCCGAGCAATGTTACGGCAATGCGGCCTTTCATCGCGAGCGGTGGGGCAGGCTGAACGGCTTTTGAAAATAGAGAGATGGATATGACGATGCAATCGAGAGAAGTTCAGCTCAAGCGGAGACCCGTCGGCACCCCGGTCGCGGAGGATTTCGCGATGGTGACCGCCGATGTGCCCCCTCCGGCTTCGGGTGAGGTGCGCGTGCGCAACCTGTGGATGGCGATCGACCCGGCGATGCGCGGACGGATGAGCGACGCCAAAAGCTATGTCCCGCCCTTCGTGCTCGATGCGGCGATGGAAGGACCGGCGGTCGGCGAAGTGATCGATTCCGGCGATGCCGCCTTCGCGCCGGGCGATCTGGCCTTGATCCGGCTGAAACC
>PHEM01000074.1:11390-17923 GCA_002842935.1 Alphaproteobacteria bacterium HGW-Alphaproteobacteria-13
CGCACAAGGCGGCGTTCCTCAAGGATCGGCTCGGTCTCGACGCCGTGATCGACTATAAGGCCGAGCCGAGCCTGACCAAGGCGCTGGCCCGTGCGGTGAAGGAGATCGGCGCGGAAGGCATCGACGTCTATTTCGACAATGTCGGCGGCGATCATTTGCAGGCCGCGCTGGCGCTGGCCAATCCGTTCGCGCGCTTCGCGATCTGCGGCATGATCTCTCAGTACAACGTCACCGATGCACCGACCGTGCCGCGCAACCTGACCTTGCTGATGACCAAGCGTATCCGCATGCAGGGATATATCGTCCGCGATCATGAGGATCGGTGGGATCAGTTCATGGCGGATGTGACCGAATGGTATAGCAAGGGCCTGATCGAACAGACCGAAACGGTGCATGAAGGGATCGAGCATGCGCTCGACGCCTTCCATGGCCTGTTCACGGGCAGCAATCTGGGCCGCACGGTGGTGAAGCTGGGGTGATCGCCGCCCCCCGGCGCCGCGACAAGCGGCGTTCAAAAGTATCCTGTGGTGCATAATGCTTGAACCGCTTGGCATTTGCGCCTATCTGCATGGCTGGCCGTTTGACGGCGGTGCGGCGAAGGGAGGAAATCGGGTGCGATCGACGGCAGGCGGGCTGGGAGACTCAAGGCGATGACGGCGCGAATCCTGGATGGCGTGAAGGTTCTGGACCTTTCGCGCGTGCTGGCGGGACCGTGGAGCACGCAGATACTCGCCGATTTCGGCGCGGACGTGATCAAGATCGAGCTGCCCGGCAAGGGCGACGACACGCGCGCCTGGGGACCGCCCTTCCTGACCGGGGCGGACGGCGAGCCGGAGCCGCAGGAAAGCGGCTATTATCTGTCCTGCAACCGCAACAAGCGGTCGGCGGCGATCAACCTCGCCGACCCGGAAGGGGCGGGGCTGATCCGCAAGCTGGCGGCGCAGGCGGATATCCTGGTCGAGAATTTCAAGGTCGGCGGCCTCAAGAAATATGGGCTGGATTATGAAAGCCTGCACGCGATCAATCCCCGGCTGGTCTATTGCTCGATCACCGGCTTCGGCCAGACCGGTCCCTATACCGATCGCGGCGGCTATGATTTCGTCGCGCAGGGGATGGGCGGTTTCATGAGCATCACCGGCGAGGAGGGCGGCCAGCCGCTTCGCGCGGGCGTGGCGATGGCGGACCTTTCGACGGGGATGTATGCCACGGTCGCGATGCTGGCGGCGCTGCGTCATGCGGAGGCGACGGGGGTAGGGCAGCAGATCGACGTATCGCTGCTCGACACGCAGATTTCGATGCTGGCCAATCAGTCGATGAGCTGGCTGGTCGGCGGCATCGTGCCGGGACGGCTGGGCAACCGCCATCCGACGGTGGTGCCCTACAAGACCTTCGAAGTCGCCGATGGATCAATGATCATCGCGGTCGGCAACGACGGCCAGTTCCGCCTGCTGTGCGACGAGTTGGGCGTGCCCGAGCTTGGCACCGACCCGCGTTTCGTGACCAGCGCCGCGCGGCTGATCAATCGCGACGAAATCGAGGCGAAGGTGCAGGAGCTGGTGCGAAACATCCCGCGCGATGCGTTGATGGACCGGCTTGTCGCCCGCGGCGTCCCGGCGGGACCCGTCAACAGCATCAAGGATATTTTCGAGGACCCCTTCATCGAGGCGCGCAGGACCGTGCATCGCTTCGTCCGTGAGGATGGTGTAGAGGTGCCGACCGTCGCCTTTCCGGCGAAGCTGTCCGAAACGCCGGCGGACTACCGCTATGCTCCCCCTCGCGTGGGGGAGCATACGCAACAGATATTGCGTGACTGGCTCGCGCTGGACGACGCCGCGCTCGCGGCGCTCGAAACCGGCGGCGCGATTGCCCAGCGCGCGGATAGCGAGAGGATAAAAGCAGCATGAGCGCGGAAAATCAGGTTCTGGCCGAAACCAGCGAGCGCGACCCGGACTATGTCACCTATGACGTGCGGGACGGTGTCGCCTGGGTGATGCTCAATCGCCCGCAATACAGCAACGCACAGAATTATCGTCTGCTCGGACAGCTCGACGCCGCCTTCAAGCGCGCGGCCGAGGACGACGCCGTCAAAGTGATCGTGCTGGGCGGAGAGGGCAAGCATTTCTCCGCCGGTCACGACATCGGCACGCCGGAGAAGGACGGCCACATGGCCCGCGAGCGCACGAGCCTGTGGTGGGACCATCGCGACAAGACCGGCGCCGAGCGGCAATATGTGCTGGAGCAGGACGGCTATCTGGGTCTGTGCCGGCGCTGGCAGGAGCTTCCCAAGCCGATGATCGCGATGGTGCAGGGCGGTTGCATCGCCGGCGGGCTGATGCTGGCCTGGGTGTGCGACCTGATCGTCGCGTCGGAGGATGCCTTCTTTCAGGACCCGGTCGTGCGCATGGGCGTGCCCGGCGTCGAATATTTCGCCCACGCCTTCGAACTGCCGCCGCGTGTCGCGCGCGAACTGCTGCTGCTGGGCGAGCGGATGCCGGCGGCCCGCGCCTATCAGTTCGGCATGGTCAATCGCCTCGTCCCGCGCGAGAATCTGCGCGAGGAAGTGGCGAAGATCGCGGCCGAGATCGCGAGCCGCGATCGTTTCGGCCTCGCGCTGACGCGGCAGGCGATCAACTTTGTCGAGGATCTGCGCGGCAAGCGTCAGGCGATGGACGGCGTGTTCCACATGCACCACCTCGCGCATGCCCATAACCAGCTGACGACGGGCAACCTCGTTGCGGGGATGGGCGCGAAGGAAATGGCAAAGGCCAACAAGGATCAGGCCGCCGGTCAATAGCGCGTGACCGCCCTGATGGGCTGAAGCGTCCGGCATCATGGCCGTGTCTCCGTCAGCGGGGGCACGGCCTTGTGTCATTAGAGCGGCATGCGTTAAGTCCGATCCATCGTCCCGTTCGTGTCTCGACTTCGCTCGACACGAACGGAATGGGAGTGATGCGGATTAACGGCTCGCCGCTCTGAACAGGATAAAAAAGCAGCCGGCCTGGGTAGGCCGACTGCAAAGGCGAACGGGCATAGGCTTTCACGCCATATGGTTCAGAACGAAACCTTGGCGCCGACGCGGAAATAGCGGCCAATGATATCATAAACGCTGGTGTTGGTCCCCAAGGGGACCGTTCCGGCGCGGTGATAGACTATCGGCGGAGCCTTGTTGAACAGATTGGCGACGGACACATAGATTTCCGTATCCTTCATACTCTCGATGCTGTAACCGACCTTGGCGTCGAAAGTGATACAGGACTCGATATTGTTATCGTCGATGTCGACGCCGGATTTCCATTTATTGTCATAGACAGCGCCGCTGAGATAGCGGCCGGTCAGCATGCTCGAAACGGGTCCCGTCTTCAATGTGGTCTGCCAGAGGATCTTGAGCTTCGAGTCCCCGACCTCGCCCGCGGCCTCGTCAATAACGCCGCGCGATTCGGAGCGATCGTTGAAGAGCTGTGTGGCGACCACGCGCGTCGAAAAAAGTCCGTCGCGGACGAAGGACAGCGGCGTCCGATAGGAAACCTCATAATCGATGCCGTGCACCAATCGGTTCGCGAAGTTGATCGGACGATTGTTGATGGCGTTGATATATCCGGTGTTGTCGCGGCTGATGAATTCGCAATTCACATTGTCGCGATAGCAATCGTCGATGATCGACTGGTTGCTGATCGAGGCGATCGCGTCGTCCAGTTCAATTCGCCAGTAATCCACCGCCATGTTCAGGCCCGGCAGCCAGTTCGGACGGTAGGTTGCGCCGATGACATAGGTGTCGCCGAACTCCGGGGTCAGCAATGGATTGCCCGTCGATGCGGTCTTCACGCCGCCATAGGAGATGTTGCCCAGAAACGGATCGACCACGACGGCGGTGCCGGCGGTGCCGCCATTGTAAAGTTCGAACAGGCTTGGCGCGCGGATGTCGCGTGAGCGCGTTCCGCGGATCAGCAGCTCCTCGATCGGACGGTACATCAGACCGACTTTCCAGGTCGTCACGGTTCCGCTGGTGCGATAGTCCGTGACGCGGACCGCGCCGTTCAGCTCCAGCGATGCTCCGATCGGAGAATCCCGCAGGAGCGGCACGGCGAGTTCAGCGAAAGCCTCCTTGACCGACTGCGTGCCGCTGAATGGCTGCGCGCTGCCGGCGCGCCATCCACCGAGCGCGTTGGTGATCGGGTTGAGCACCTGAGAATAGGGATCGGAGGTGAAGACCACGCTTTCGTGACGGTAATCCACACCCACCGCCGCCCTGACCGTACCGGCCGGCAGATTGAACAGGGGACCGTCGATGGAAGCGGAGAAGCTCTGCTGTTTGAAGACGTCCTTGTTCCATTCCGCATATTGGGGATGGAGTGCGGCGATCGCTTCCGGTGCGGCGGCGCCCATCACATTGATCGGCGTACAGGGGGTTCCCTGCCATAATGTGCCTTCCAGGGTTGCGCGGCATACGACCGTGCCGGGAATGATGCCATTGGGGGCGCCGACCGGGGCGACGACCGCGTCGGCCGCCTGGATGGAACGGATCTGGTCCATGCCATAGACATAGGCCAGCTGACGCCGGCTGTAGGTCGGCGAGAAGGAAACTTCGCCCTTCCAATCGCCAAGCGAGAAATTGGCCCCGACGACCGGCCGCCACTTGAAACTCTTGGTTTCGATCTCGTTGTTCGGGAAGTCTGCGTTGAAGCGATTGACGCGGATCGAATTCACGCCGTTCGCGATCATCGTGTCGCGAATGGCCGGGTCCAGATAGGCATTGTCCTGGTAAATGGTGAAGGCGGTCGCCCCGATCGAATAGCCCCAGCCGATGCCCGACTGGTTTTTCGTCCAACCCAGCAGGCTTTCGGCAAATAGCGTTATGTCGTCGCTGATATCGAAGCTCAGCCGGTTGAACATGGTGCCGCGGTTTTGCCAACCGACCATGATCCCTTCAGGGCCGACGACCGAAACCTCGCCGTCGCCGCCGATATGCTTTCCGCCGAGATTGTTCGTCCCGAAATCAAACTGGCGAGGTGTGCCGTCGGCGTCCCAGGTCAGGCCGGTCAACGGACCCGCCGTCACCAGACCGTATCCGGACCCCGAACTCCAGCGCACATCCTTGGCGCGGATCATGGTCGGACCAGTCGGATCGGGATTGTTGATCAGCTGATAACCGGCCTTGGGACCGGGGCGCTCATACCAGCGAAGGCCGTTTTGGTCGGCATATTCGACGCTGGTCAGGAAGTGGCCGCGCCCGCCCGCGAACGGCAGGCCCACGCCGACTTCGGCACCGAAGCTCGTGCGGTCGCCATAGTTGGAAATGCCGGCATAGGCATTGGCGCGGACGCCGTTGAATTTCTTGTTCAGGACGAAGTTGACCACGCCCGCGACCGCATCCGATCCATAGGCGGCCGACGCGCCGCCCGTGACGATGTCGACGCGTTCGATCAGCACGTTCGGCATCAGCGCGACGTTGACTTCGCCATCCGCGCGTTCCGGAGCGATCCGGCGACCATCGAGGAGGACGAGCACGCGGTTCGAGCCAAGGGCGCGCAGATCGAGCGTCGCCTGACCGCTGCCGCCGCCGCCCATTGCGTTCGAGCGCGTTCCCGAGACTTGCAGCTGCGGCAGGTCGGCGAGACCTTCGATCACCTGTGGCGAGGCGACCTTCAAAGATTCGGCATCGGCAACAGTGACGGGGTTGGGAGACGAGAAACCGCCACTGGTGATTCGCGAACCCGTGACGACGATGGCTTCGCCGGTCTGAACGGCGGCGCCCGCGACCGCGTCCGACTGGTCGTCGGCCTCAGCCACCTGTGCGTTGGCGCTCGCGGCGCTCACCAGCAGCGCGAGAGTGCTTACGCCCCGAAGCCCCAGATTGCGGACGCGTGCATTCGGTACCCCTGTTCGAAAATCAGCCATTCCAGCTCCCCCATCGAATTTTTTTCAGTCCAGTCTCAATGCCCGGCTCTCATCGGGCGCGGCAATAATACGCAACATCGTTCCATTTTCAAGGGATAAGTTTCGGATTGCCGATGTGTGCGCGGCGTGGACATGGCTTCGGTCTGGGGATTTGGCCGACTCCGTCCGGGGTTCCGTCGGTAAGCATTGAAATATCGTTATATTTCTTTTGATTGCCTCTGCCTCGGAGACGGCTGCTTCAAGTTTCGAGCGCGTCAGTGGCGTGGCGTGACGGCCCGATCATCCGCCGGAAGCCGAGAGGGAGGGTTTTCAAGAAAGCCATATTTTCGCAACACAGGTCTATTTAATTCTCGTGCCCAACCGGCTGCCGGAGATCGTGTGGGGAGGGGCATCCGCACTCCGGCGCGCCCCTCTTGGCCAGTCTGAAGCAGAATGCTGCATCCGCGTTGCCGCAAAACGGCGTCAGATTTCCTCTTCTTCCTCGTCGTTGCTCTTGCCGCCGGGTTGGAAATAGGAGGCAAAGAACGAGAAAACGCCGAATGTGGTGACACGCCTCGAAGAGGAGACCCGGATCGGCAAAGGCGGGACCCTGGCGGCGCAGCTGTCGCGGCTCGACCTGATCGTGCTCGACGAGCTCG
>PHEM01000075.1 GCA_002842935.1 Alphaproteobacteria bacterium HGW-Alphaproteobacteria-13
CTGTTCGCGGGCGCGCCCGCCGCCGCCGCCGGATATCTGCAATGCGTCCCCTTCGCCCGCGCCGAATCGGGCGTCGACATTCGCGGCAACGCCAGGACCTGGTGGGAACAGGCCGCCGGACAATATGAACGCGGACAGGAACCGCGCCAGGGCGCCGTCATGGCCTTTGCCGGCACGCGCGGCATGCCGATGGGTCATGTCGCCGTGGTCAAGAAGGTCGTCAGCGACCGCGAAATCCTGATCGACCATGCCAACTGGTCGCCGATAGGCGGCCGCCGCGGCCAGATCGAGCGCAATGTGCGCGTCGTCGATGTCAGCAGCGCAGGCGACTGGAGCATGGTCCGCGTCTGGTATGCGCCGATCGGCGACCTCGGCCTGCGCGCCAATCCCGTGCAGGGCTTCATCTATTCGGCGGGCGCGCCGAAGGCGGCGCCCAGCTTCAAGGCGCCGGTTTGGGCGCAGCAGGACTGGAAACCGGGCAACGGCCTGGACCGGATCGCCGCCTCGCTGGGCAGCTGAAAATCGAATCTCTCTTCCGGATGTGACGGAGTTTACGGAAAGCTTCCGTCCATCTTGTCACGTCATGCTGAACTTGTTTCAGCATGACGAAGAGTGACTATCCGCGAGCGCGTCAGTCCGCGTCGCCCTCGCCTTCCCCGGCGGCGGCATCCTCGAACCAGGCCTCGACTTCGCCTGACAGCTTGATCGTCATCGGCTGGCCGAAGCGGTCCTTCGACTTGCCCGCGGCGACGCGAATCCAGCCTTCGGAGATCGAATATTCCTCGACGTCCGTGCGCTCCTTGCCCTTGAAGCGGATGCCGATGCCGCGTTGCAGCACCTCCATGTCGAAATGGGGCGAGCGCGGGTTGGTCGACAGATGGTCGGGGGGCGTATCGGTCATCAGATTCTCTCAAGAAAACGGTCGAAAAAGGGGTTGGACGCGCCCTAGCGGCACGCAGTGGCCGGCGTCAATGGAAAGGCCGTCCGCAGCCACGCGGGAACCGACCGCCGCCCCGATCATTTGGACTCGCGAAGGCGAAAGGAGTCCCGATGCCCGCACGCGCCTATTGGAAGGGGCAGATCCGGCTCGCGCTGGTGGCGATCCCCGTCGAAATCTATCCCGCGACGAAATCGGGCGCGGCGATCCGCTTTCGCCAGATTCACGAACCGAGCGGCAAGCCCGTCAAATATGAGAAAGTCGTCCCCGGCATCGGTCCCATCGACACTGGCGACATCGTCAAGGGCTATGAGATGGCGAAGGGCCAATATGTCCTGCTCGACGAGGAAGAGATCGAGGCCGTCAGGCTGGAGAGCAAGCGCACGCTGGAACTCGTCCAGTTCGCGGACGCGGGCGAGATCGACATCCTCTATTACGCCAAGCCCTATTATGTGGTGCCCGCCGACGATCTGGCCGAGGAAGCCTATATCGTCCTGCGCGAGGCGCTGAAGCGCACGAGGAAGGTCGGGCTGGGCCAGCTTTCGGTGCGCGGGCAGGAACAGCTCGTCGCGCTGCGCCCCTGCGGCCGGGGCCTGATCCTCGAAGTGCTGCGCTATGCCGACGAAGTGAACAAGGCCGCCAATTATTTCCGCGACATCGGCAACGCCCGTCCCGACGCCGACCTGCTCGACCTCGCCGAAACGCTGATCGACAAAAAGAGCGGCGCGTTCGACGCGGGCGATTTCCACAATCATTATGTCGACGCCCTGAAGCGGGTGATCGCCAAAAAGGCCAAGGCGAAAGGCAAGCGTGTGCTGGAGGATGTCGAGGAACCCGGTCCCGCGCGCGGCGGGTCGAACGTCATCGACCTGATGGCGGCGCTGAAGGCCTCGGTCGATGGGAAGAAGACACCGGCGAAAAAGGTCCCGGCCAAGAAGCCAGCCGCCCGCAAGCGCGCCTGATATGGCCCGCGCCGACCCCCTCGCCCAATATAAGGCGAAGCGCGACTTCGCCGCGACGCCCGAACCGCAAGGGAAAGTCGCGAAGGGGCGCGGACATCGCTTCATCGTGCAGAAGCATGACGCGACGCGCCTGCATTACGACTTCCGGCTGGAAGTGGACGGCGTGCTGAAAAGCTGGGCCGTGACCAAGGGACCGAGCGCCGATCCCGCCGACAAAAGGCTCGCGGTGCGGACCGAGGATCATCCGCTGGCCTATGCCGAATTCGAAGGCGCGATCCCCAAGGGCGAATATGGCGGCGGCACCGTGATGCTGTGGGACCGGGGCGACTGGGCGCCCGTCGCGGGCAAGAGCGCACGCGATCTGGAGGAAGGCCATCTTCACTTCACGCTCGACGGCGAGCGGATGAAGGGCGAATGGCTGCTCGTCCGCATGAAGCCGCGAGCGCACGAGAAGCGCGAGAATTGGCTGCTGCGCAAAGTGAACGATGCTTTTGCGGGCGGCGGCGACGATCTGGTCGGGCGCCAGTTGACGAGCGTGCTGACGGGCCGGACGATGGCGGAGATCGCCGCCGACGCGGGCGGCGAACAATCGCTGGCGGGCGCGAAGGGCGCGGCCTTCGCCAAAAAGATGCGCGCCGCCGCCGCGCACAACCGGACAGTCGCGAAGCCGAAGGCCGCGCGCAAGCCGCCCGCCTTCCGTCCGCTCCAGCTCGCGACGCTCGTCGATGCGGTGCCGGAGGGGAACGGCTGGTTCCACGAGATCAAATATGACGGCTATCGCGCCGCCGTCGCGGCGGCGGGGGCGGATGTGCGCGTCTATACCCGCGCCGGACTCGACTGGACCGACAAGTTCGCGCCGCTGGTCCGTCATATCGCCGCGCTCGATTTGCCACCCTGCCTGATCGACGGCGAGATCGTCGCCTATGACCCCGACGGCAATCCCGATTTCTCGTCGCTTCAGGCCGTGCTGAAGCGCGGCCACGGTGCGCAGGACGAAAGCACGGAACTGCGCTTCTTCGCCTTCGACCTGATCGAGGAGAATGGCAGATCGCTCGCGAAACTGGGCAATCTCGAACGCAAGGAGCGGCTGGAGGCGTTGCTGCGCGGCGCGGCGCCGCCGGTCGCCGTCGCCGATCATGTCATCGGCGCGGGCGAGGCGCTCTATCGCGCGATGTGCGGCGCGCGGCAGGAAGGCATCCTCTCGAAGCGCGCCGACGCGCCCTATGCGGGGCGCCGCACGAAGAACTGGGTGAAAGTCAAATGCACGCGGCGGCAGGAGTTCGTCATCGTCGGCTGGAACCCGTCATCGGCGAAGGCGCGGCCTTTCGCATCGCTGCTGCTCGCGCAGCGCGAGGGGGACGCCCTCGTCTACAAAGGCAATGTCGGCACGGGGTTCAATGCCGCCGCAATGGCCGATCTCGCGAAACGATTCGCGGCGCTCGAACGGAAAAGCGCGCCGCTGGAGGTCGACAAGGCCGCCGCGCGCAAGGCCCGCTGGCTGGAACCCGAACTGGTCGCCGAAATCGCCTTTGCCGAATATACGGCGAGCGGGTCGGTGCGCCACGCGAGTTTCCTCGGCCTGCGCGACGACAAGGAGGCACAGCAGGTGACGCCCGAAATCCCCTACACCGCGCCCGCGCCGCAAGGCACGGTCGCGATCAGCAACCGCGACCGCATGATCTTTCCGGAGGCGAAGGCGACCAAGGGCGACCTTGCCGACTATTATGCCGCCGTCGCCCCGATCCTGCTGCCGCACGCCGTGCGCCGCCCGATCAGCCTCGTCCGCTGTCCGCAGGGGCGCGCGAAGAAATGCTTTTTCCAGAAACATGACTCCGGCTCGTTCGGCGAGCATGTCAAGCATGTCCCGATCCGCGAGAAAGACGGCGGGCATGAGGATTATATCTATATCGAGGATGCGGACGGCCTGCTCGCCTGCGTCCAGATGGGGACGATCGAGTTCCACGGCTGGGGCAGCCATGTCGGCACGCTGGAACAGCCCGACCGCATGATCTTCGACCTCGATCCCGATGTGGGATTGGATTTCGGCGACGTGAAGAAAGCGGCGGCGGACTTGCGGCGGCAGCTTGCCGACATCGGTCTCGTCAGCTTTGCCCTGCTGTCGGGGGGCAAGGGCGTGCATGTGGTGGTGCCGCTGGACCCCAGCCACAGCTGGGACGCGCACAAGGATTTCGCGAAGCGCTTTGCCGAGGCAATGAGCCTTGCCGAACCCGACCGCTTCACCCCGACGATGAGCAAGGCGAAGCGCAAGGGCAAGATCTTCATCGACTGGCTGCGCAACCAGCGCGGCAGCACGGCGATCCTGCCCTATTCCGCGCGGGCGCGCGAAGAAGCGCCCGTCGCCGTGCCGGTCGGCTGGGACGCGCTGGCCGACATCCCCAAAGCGGGCGCGTGGACCATCGCCGACGCGGGGGAGTTGCTGGACCGCGCCGCGCGCGCGGAACTGAAAGGGTGGGGCTTCGCGAGCCAGACGCTGCCGGATTTATAGAAACCAGCCGTGTCCCTGCGAAGGCAGGGACCCATCTCCGGCCGGTGCAAGATGGAGCCGACCGGAGATGGACTCCCGCCTTCGCGGGAGTACGACCCTATATTAAAGACCGGCGCTACGCCGCTTCCTTCTTCCGCGACGCTTTCTTGCGCTCGTGCGGGTCGAGGATGGCCTTGCGGATGCGGATGTTCTTCGGCGTCACTTCGACCATCTCGTCGTCGTCGATATAGGCGATGGCCTGTTCCAGCGTCATGCGGCGCGGCGGCGTCAGGCGGATCGCGTCGTCCTTGCCCGTCGAGCGGAAATTGGTGAGCTGCTTCGACTTCATCGGATTGACCTCCAGGTCCTCCGGCTTCGCATTCTCGCCGATGATCATCCCTTCATAGAGCGCCTCGCCCGGCGAGACGAAGAGGATGCCGCGCTCTTCCAGCGGGCCGAGCGCATAGGCGACCGCCTCGCCCGCGCCGTTGGAGATCAGCACGCCGTTCTTGCGGCCCTCGATCGCGCCCTTGTAGGGACCATATTTCTCGAACAAGCGGTTCATGATCCCCGTGCCGCGCGTGTCGGACAGGAATTCGCCGTGATAGCCGATCAGGCCGCGCGACGGGCCGGAAAAGGTGATGCGCGTCTTGCCGCCGCCGCTGGGGCGCATGTCGGTCAGGTCCGCCTTGCGAATCTGCATCTTCTCGACCACCGTGCCGCTATGCTCGTCGTCGACGTCGATGACGACGGTTTCATAGGGTTCGGTGCGCGCGCCCGACTCGTCGGTCTGATAGAGGACGCGCGGGCGGCTGATGCCGAGTTCGAAGCCTTCGCGGCGCATCGTCTCGATCAGCACGCCGAGTTGCAGTTCACCGCGTCCCGCGACTTCGAAACTGTCCTTGTCGGCGCTTTCGGTGATGCGGATCGCGACATTGGTTTCCGCCTCGCGCATCAGGCGGTCGCGGATCATGCGGCTCGTCACCTTGCTGCCTTCGCGGCCCGCCATCGGCGAATCATTGACGGCAAAGCGCATCGACAGCGTCGGCGGGTCGATCGGCTGTGCCGAGATCGGCGTGGCTACGCCGGGATCGGCGATGGTGTTGGCGACGGTCGCGTTGGTCAAGCCGGCGATGGCGACGATGTCGCCCGCGCGCGCTTCCTCGACCGGCACGCGGTCGAGTCCGCGAAAGGCGAGCAGCTTCGACGCGCGGCCCGTCTCGATCACCTTGCCATCGGCATCGAGCGCGTGGATCGGCTGGTTGACCTTGATCGTCCCCGACTGGACGCGGCCCGTCAGCACGCGGCCGATGAAATTGTCGCGGTCGAGCAGCGTCGCGAGGAAGGAAAATGGCCCCTCGGCATCGAGACCCGGCGCGGGCACATGATCGACGATCGTCCGGAACAGCGGCGTGAAGTCGCCGTCGCGCGCTTCCGGATCGGGCGAGGCGAAACCCGAGCGGCCCGAGGCATAGAGGATCGGGAAATCGAGCTGTTCGTCACTGGCGTCCAATGTCAGGAACAGTTCGAACACTTCGTCGAGCACTTCGGCCGGGCGCGCGTCGCTGCGGTCGATCTTGTTGACGACGACGATCGGACGCAGGCCCAGCGCCAGCGCCTTGCCCGTCACGAACTTGGTCTGCGGCATCGGTCCTTCGGCCGCGTCGACCAGCAGGATGACGCCATCGACCATCGACAGGATGCGCTCCACCTCGCCGCCGAAGTCGGCGTGGCCCGGCGTATCGACGATGTTGATGCGCGTCGTATCGTCGCCTTCACCCCATTCGACCGAGGTGCATTTGGCGAGGATGGTGATCCCGCGTTCCTTTTCGAGGTCGCCCGAATCCATCGCGCGCTCCTCGACGCGCTGATTTTCGCGGAAGGTGCCCGACTGGCGGAAAAGCTGGTCGACAAGGGTTGTCTTGCCATGATCGACGTGCGCGATGATGGCGATATTGCGCAAGGACATCTAAAATACCTTAATGGGGGCTGGCGGCGCCGTGCCGCGCTTTGGCGGCGCGCGTAGCGAATTTCCTGCTGCACCGCAACAAAATTACAAGCGCCAGGCGGCGTCCCGCGAATCTCGCCGGGCAATATGGTTTTGGAATATCGGCGACCGAATCGATGGACTTGCCAAGCCGCGCGCGCGCCGCCATCGCGCTGATCCATGCTGGCCCGTATCTTTCCCGACCGCTTCGTCCCCGTCCTGCTCGCGACGATCCTGATCGCCAGCCTGCTGCCTGTGCGCGGAGAGGCCGTGCCCGTCGCGCAGGCCATTTCGACCGCCGCGATCGTCCTGCTGTTCTTCCTGAACGGCGTGCGCCTGCCACGCGACGAAGTGCTGCACGGCATCCGCAACTGGCGATTGCAAGGCGGCAATCTGCTCTACAGCTTCGGGGCCATGGCGCTGATCGGGCTGGCGGCACAGGTGGCGACCGCGCCGCTGCTGCCCGCGACGTTGGCGCTCGGCTTCCTCTTCCTCGGCATCCTGCCTTCGACGGTGCAGTCGGCGACGGCGTCGAGCAGCATGGCGGGCGGCAATGTCGCGGCCAGCGTCGTCGCGGCGGCGCTGCTGAACCTGATCGGCGTCATCGCCTCGCCGCTGCTGTTCGCCGCGCTCGCGGGCAGCGCGGGCGCGATCAGCGGCGCGGCGGCGCTGCGTATCGTCTCCATATTGCTGCTGCCTTTCATCGCCGGACAGGTGGCGCAGCGCTGGCTGCGCCCCTGGGTGCTCGCGCATCGCGGCGCGGCGGTCTTCATGGACCGCACCTCGATCGCCATCGCCGTCTATGTCGCCTTTTCCGCCGCCGTCGTCGGCGGCATCTGGGACCAGCTGAGCGCGCGCGAGATCGGCGTGGTCTTTGCCGCCGTCGCCGTGATGCTGGCGCTGGCCTTTGGCGGCGCGTGGACGCTGAGCGGCGCGATGCGCCTCGCCAAGCCCGACCGCATCACCATGTTGTTCGCGGGCGCCCAGAAAAGCATCGCGGTCGGCGCGCCGCTCGCCGCGACGCTGTTCCCGCCCGCCATCGCGGGCATGGTGCTGGTGCCGATCCTCGTCTATCACATGGCGCAGCTGATCCTGTCGGCCTGGATCGCGCCCGTGCTGGCGCGGAAAAGCGACGCGGTCCCATAATATTTCTCACACAAAGGCACGCAGGCACAAAGAGCGGCTTGATATGCCTGCCCTCTTTGTGCCTGCGTGCCTTTGTGTGAGTTTTTTGCCCCTATGCTTCAAGGTGTAATACTTGAACAATACAGGTCGGCATGTCATATAGGGATCGGCATCCGCTGGAAGGAACTGGAATGAGCGACGACACGGCGACCGCAACCGCGACCGAGGACCTGACGCTGACGCCGCCCGAGCCGCTGCCCACGGTCACGCCCGAAAAGGCGGCGGGTCTCGTCCCGCTGTCCACCGAGCAGAAATCGAAGCTGGAAGAGCGCGTCGACGGCTTCATCGACGACCTTGTCGCGCAGGACGAGAACAGCCCGGAATTCGGCAAGCGCATCGACCAGATCACCAACATGGGCCGCAAGGAGATGCTGGAGGCGGCGAGCCACAGCAACCGCTTCCTCGACCGTCCGATCAAGGCGATGGACCGCGACACCGACATCGGCCAGAATCTGATCGAGCTACGCACCACGGTCGAACGGCTCGACCCGTCGGGGAACGGCAAGCTGCTGACCAAGCGGCGCTTCCTCGACAAGATATTCGGCAGCGCCGTCACCAATTATTTCGCGCAGTACCGCAGCGCCCAGACGCATATCAGCGGCATCCTGACCGCGCTTGCGAACGGCAAGGACGAACTGCTGATGGACAATGCCGCCATCGACGTCGAGCGCCGCAAGATGTGGGAATCGATGGGCAAGCTCGAACAGATGATCCACATCGCGAACACGCTCGATGCGCGGCTGGAGGCGAAGGCGGCGGAACTCGACGGCACCGATCCCGCCAAGGCGAAGATCATCCGGGAAAACGCGCTTTTCTATGCCCGCCAGCGCACGCAGGATCTGTTGACGCAGATGGCGGTGACGGTGCAGGGCTATCTGGCGCTCGATCTCGTCAAGAAGAACAATGTCGAGCTGGTGAAGGGCGTGGACCGCGCCAGCACCACCACGGTCGGCGCGCTCAAGACCGCGATCACCGTCGCGCAGGCGATGACCAACCAGAAGCTGGTGCTGGATCAGATCACCGCGCTCAACACCACGACTGCGAACATCATCGACGGCACGTCGAAGATGCTGAAGGACAATACCGCGCGCATCCATGAACAGGCGGCGTCGAGCACCATCCCGATGGAGACGCTGTCCCGCGCCTTCCAGAACATCTATGACACGATGGACGCGATCGACACCTTCAAGCTGAAGGCGCTCGACACGATGAAGACCACCGTCACCGCGCTGGAAGGCGAAGTCGCCAAGTCGAAGGGCTATATCGCGCGCGCCGAGGGCGCGTCGCAGGCGCAGGCCAGCGTCGGCGGCGCCGACAGCCCGCTCGCGGCGATCGAAGGGTAAGGCATGACGATGAGCGAGGTCGATCAGGTCCGGCTGTCCGCCGAGGCCGCGATCGAGCGGTCGCGCGAGAGGCGGCGCCCGGTCGGGACCAAAAGCCTCGCGCTGCGCCGCCAGCATCTGTTCAAGAAGCTGGGGCGGATGCTGGTCGCGGGCGGCGTCGTGCTGCTGGGCGCGGCGCTGTTCGGCGCGCTGATCCAGCCGCTCGGCTTCACGGGGCTGCTGGCGCTGACCGTGCTGCTGATCGGCGTCGCGATACTGTTCGGCAAATGGCCGCCCTTTCCCGAGCCGCGTCAGGCCGACCTGCCGCGCACGGAACTCAAGCAGCTCGCGGGCCGCACCGAAATCTGGCTGGAGGCGCAGCGCCCGGCCCTGCCCGCCCCGGCGCGCCAGCTGATCGACGGCATCGGCGTTCAGCTCGATCTGCTCGCGCCGCAGCTTCAGACGCTCGATCCCGGCACGCCTGCCGCCGCCAACATCCGCAAGCTGGTGGGCGAGGACCTGCCCGAACTGGTCGCGGGCTATCAGCGCATCCCGGCGGGGCTGCGCGGCGAGGCTCGCGCGGGCCGCACGCCCGACGACACGCTAGTCGGCGGCCTGAGAATGCTGGAACGCGAGATCGGCGAGGCCGCGCGCGACCTGGCGACAGGCGAAATCGACCGGCTCGCGACACGCGAGCGCTATCTCCAGCTCAAATATGACGGGCTGGAGAGCGAGGATCAGGCAAAAGCCTGAATCGAGAGCCGCGAACCGTTAATCTGCATCGCTCCAATTCCGTTCGTGCTGAGCTTGTCGAAGCACCGTCCTTCTTCTTGCGGCGCTGAAAGAAAAAACGGCCCTTCGACAAGCTCAGGGCAAACGGTGCAGATTTAATGCACGGCGCTCTACTCGTTTCCCCGAGTGAAGTCGAGGCAGCGACGGTACGGATTCTTGCTTCGCTCGAACGTCCCCCTCGGCTTCGCTCGGGGAAACGGGGATAGAGATTTCCCGCAACAGGCAACGCTTTCCCAATAAATATGCGCTAGAGCGCCCTCATGGCAGGCGAAACTCTCTCCGGCGAGGCAGCGGCGCGCGCCGAAACCGCTGCGGGCGATTTCGGCCGGCGGATTCGCCGCGCGGTCATCTGGCGTTCGGGATCGCAGATCGCGGGGCAGGTCATCGCCTGGGCCTCGACCTTCCTCGTCATCCGCATCCTGACGCCGGAGGATTACGGCCTGTTCGCCCTGACGCAGGTCATGCTGATGCTGTTCACGCTGCTGAGCGGCCACGGGCTGGCCAGCGCCGCGATCCAGCGTGCCGACATCGACGCGCGTGCGATGCGGCAGATATTCGGGCTGCTGCTGCTGCTGAACGGCGCGCTGGCGCTGGCCCAGATCGCCTGCGCGCCGCTCGCCGCCGCCTATTATCGCCAGCCGATGGTGGCGGACCTGCTGCGCGTGCAGGCGCTGATCTATCTGACCAACCCCTTTGCATCGCTGGCCTATGCCAGGCTCGCGCGGACGCTGGAATTCCATCGTCAAGCCCAGGTCAACCTGGTGTCGGCGCTGATCGGCGCCGCGGTCGCGCTGGGCGGCGCGCTGGCGGGCTGGGGCGTGTGGGCGCTGGTGTGGGCGCCGATCGCGATGTTCACGTCGCGCGCGCTGGGGCTGACGATCGCGGCGCGAAGCTGGATGTGGCCCAGCTTCGACTTTCGCGGGTCGGGCGCGATCGCGCGCTATGGCGGGCTGGTCGCGGTCGGGCAGTTGCTGGGGTTCGTGCAGAGCCAGGCGGACATATTGGTCGCGGGCCGCTGGTTCGACGCGCATCTGGTCGGCATCTATACGACGGCGCTGCTGCTGACGCAGATCTTCAACAACAAGGTGGTGCCGCCGCTCAACGAAGTGGCCTTCGCCGCCTATTCGCGGATGCAGCACGATCGCCCCGCGCTCGCGGACGGCTTCACGCGGTCGGTGCGCGCGATCATGGTCGCGGCGATGCCCTTCTTCCTTGGCCTTGCCGCGGTCGGCGAGCCGCTGGTGCTGACGCTGCTCGGCGAAAAGTGGCGGGAGATCGTGCCGCTGCTGCTGCCGCTGGCGCTCGCCATGCCCTTTTGGACGCTGTTCACGCTGCTTCAGCCCGCGACAGACGCGCTGGGGCGCCCCGGCATCGCGACCGCGAACGCCGCGGCGGGCGCGCTGCTGATGCCCGTCGCCTTCCTGATCGGCGCGCAATGGGGAATCGCCGGGATCGGCTGGGCCTGGCTGGGCGCCTATCCGCTGTTGCTGCTGCTGTCGGCGGTGCGGTCGCTGCCCGTCATCGGCATTGGG
>PHEM01000533.1 GCA_002842935.1 Alphaproteobacteria bacterium HGW-Alphaproteobacteria-13
GTGTAGAAGCCGGGAATGCCCGCCCCGCCCGCGCGCATCCGTTCGGCCAGCGTGCCTTGCGGACAGAATTCAACTGCAAGCTCACCCGCGAGATATTGCCGTTCGAACTCCTTGTTTTCGCCGACATAGGAACTGATCATCTTGGCCACCTGCCGGGTGCGCAGCAGTTTGCCGATGCCTTGATTGTCGATCCCGGCATTGTTGCTGGCAAAGGTCAGGCCAGTCACCCCGCTTTCGCGGATCGCATCGAGCAATCTTTCGGGAATGCCGCACAGGCCAAAGCCCCCTGCGGCGATCAGCATGTCGTTTTTCAGGACGCCGGCAAGCGCACTGGCGGCATCGGGGTAGATTTTGGTCATCGAACTGGTTTGCTCGCTCACTCAATCGGCACGCACAGGCCGTCTGCGGAATGTCACATAGGATGATTAGAGGCTTCGAAGCGCGCTGTCACGCCCATGCGATCGCCAAAGGTGAATTTATATTCATGTTGCGATGCAGCACGCGATTTTGCCATTCAACTGCTGAATAATTACGCAACTGCTTATATTGCAAGCAGTTGTGTGCGCCCTTTCGCATAGAAACCCTACGATTTTCTCATTCATTGCGTCCTATGCAACTATGAATGAGGCTTTCGCACTTGCACAACAACCATGCCTGCTGCATATGCGAAGTGCCTTTCAGGCATCCTCTCCCAAAACTTTCAAAGCCCGGCCTTGTGCCGGGCTTTTTTTATCCGGCACAAATCATCGGGCCTGCCGGGCTTTTTTGCCCGGCGCAAATCATGGGGTGTGACGGACAAGCTGCGCCGCCTGCTGATTGCATTCACCTTTCCTTGTTCCTAGCTATTGGTTTCGACCCAAGACCGCCAGCTGCACAGGGATTCTTCCATGGCCGATGCCGAAACCGCCGCCCCGACCCGCAACGTAAGGTTGCAGGTTGCTCCTGCGCGACAGGAAGAATCGGGGCAGGGCATCGCCCGTATGCCGCGATCGGCGTTCCAGAAGCTCGGGATTACCGAGGGCGATGTGGTCGAAATCACCGGCAAGCGCGCCACTGCCGCGATCGCCATGGCCGCCTACCCGGAAGATGACGCGCTCGATGTGGTGCGGCTCGACGGGTTGCAGCGCGGCAATGCCGAGGCCGGATCGGGTGAGCACGTTGACATCGCCAAAGCCGAATCGCGCCCAGCCACCCGCGTGGTGTTCGCGCCCGCCCAGCGCGAAATGCGGCTTCAGGGGCCGACCCAGGCATTGAAGCGCAATTTCTTCCGCCGCCCGCTGGTGGCCGGTGATCTGGTGGCGACCACCGGGCAGCAGCCGGTGCAGAATATGCCGCCCGATGTTCGCCAGCTCTTGCGCGCTCCAGCCTATGCCTTGACCCAGATTCGCCTCACCGTCGCCGCGACCAGCCCCAAGGGCATCGTCCATATTGACGAGAACACCGAGGTCGAACTGCGCGCCGAATTCGAAGAGCCGCGCGATGGCCGGGCGGCGGTCAATTACGATGATGTCGGCGGGATGGACGATACCATTAACGCATTG
>PHEM01000076.1 GCA_002842935.1 Alphaproteobacteria bacterium HGW-Alphaproteobacteria-13
CGTGTCGAGCGAAGTCGAGACACCCATCGGTACGGCGCAAGGCCGATGGGTGTCTCGACTTCGCTCGACACGAACGGGACGGTAGCTCAGATTTTATGCACGCCGCCCTAAATGCCGCCGTCGGTCACGGCAAAGCCCGCCGCCTCCAGCCCGTCCGTAAGCATCGCGGTACAGGCGGCAACGGCGGCGGCGTCGGTCGATCGGATGACGAAATTGGCGCCCGTGCGCCCCTCGCGGAAAAAGGGATAGCTGCCGATCGCGACGGCGGGATGATCCCTTTCGCCCTGGCGCAGCAGGTCGGCGACTTCGCTTTCGGGCGCCCAGGCGCCGATCGTGTGGGCGATCAGCGGCGCGCCGCCTTCCAGCTCGCCGGTCAGCGCGTCGAGCATCCCCGCCGTGATGTGCGGCACCCCCGCCATCAGGAACAGATTGCCCAGCCGGATGCCGGGCGCGCCCGACATGCGGTTCGGGATCAGGTCTGCGCCGTCGGGGACGCGCGCCATGCGGAGCCGCGCCTCGGTCAGTTCGCCGCCGCGCTTGCTGTAATAGCGTTCCAGGATCGCGCGCGCCGCCGGGTGGATCACCACGCCGACGCCCAGCGCCTTCGCCACGGCGTCGACGGTGATGTCGTCGTGCGTCGGGCCAATGCCGCCTGTCGTGAACAGATAGTCATAGCGGGCGCGAAGCGCGTCCAGCGCGGCGACGATCTCTTCCTCCACATCGGGGACGATCCGCACCTCGCGCAGGCGGATGCCCTGCACGTCGAGCCATGTCGCGATCTGCGCGACATTCTTGTCCTGCGTGCGGCCGGAGAGGATTTCGTCGCCGATGATCAGCACGGCGGCCGTCCAGATGCGTTCGTCGCTCATCCCCTTGCCTTAACCGCGAACCGCGACAAAACAAGCCCGCTGGATGCACAATATCGTTCATGATATGTTCGCCACGACTCGTAAATCGCATGGGGAGATGCGCCATGGCCGCCGGATTGACCTTTTACACCAACCCGATGTCGCGCGGGCAGATCGTGCGCTGGATGCTGGAAGAGACGGGGGCGCCCCATGAAACGCGGCTCCTCGATTATGGGACGACGATGAAGGAACCGGCCTATCTGGCGATCAATCCGATGGGCAAGGTGCCCACGATCGTCCATGACGGGCGGATCGTCACGGAATGCGCCGCAATCTGCGCCTATCTCGCCGACGCCTTTCCCGCCGCCGGACTCGCGCCCGCGCCTGCCGACCGCGCCGACTATTATCGCTGGCTGTTCTTTGCCGCCGGGCCGCTCGAACAGGCGATCACGGCGAAATCCTTTGGCGTCGAGCCGGACGAGCGGCAGCAGCGGATGGCGGGATTCGGCACGCTCGCGCAGGCGCTGGACGCACTGGAGGGCGCCGTGGCGGGCAAGGCCTTCGTCGCCGGTGATCGTTTCAGCGCCGCCGACGTCTATGTCGGCAGCCAGATCGACTGGGGGTTGCAGTTCGGCACCATCCCCGCGCGCCCCGCGTTCGAGGATTATGTCGGTCCCTTGCGCGAGCGCGCGGCCTATCGGCGCGCCAAGGAGATCGACAACGGCCTGATCGCGAAGATGCAGGCGGCGGCTTCCGATTGAGGGAGCGCGCCATCCGCGATCGCCGCTCCGGCCGCGATCAGCAGCATCAGGGCTTTTCCGCCGATCGACGGTGGCGGCACTTGCGCGCAGTCGCGGCAGATACCCCAGCTTTCGAACAGGATTCGCGCCGGGCGGAAGCCGGTCGTGCGGCACAGGCCGCGGGCCGCCGCTTGCAGCGCGGGCAGCGTGAAGGGCATGACCGACCGGCAACGTCGGCACACCAGAAAGCCGCGCGGCTCCCCGTGACGGGGGAGATAGGCCGCCAGGAGTTCGACGCGCTCCACTGCATTTTCGGCCATCAGGCGATGGAGCGCGCGATAGACCTGCGTCGGCGAAATGCGGCATTGATGCGCCCTGGCGCGCCGGGCGATCTCATAGGCCGTCAGCGGCGCGTTGCTTTGCCGCAAAAGGCCGATGACCAGCGCGTCGAACTCCGCGGCCGCCCGATAGGGCCGCCGGGATCGTTGCGCCGAGGCGGAACCATCCGAATCCGCCCCGGTCCGGTCAGGCGGCATGGGTCCGCAGGCGCCAGTTCATGGTGTGACCGGCGACCAGCAAGAGG
This sequence comes from Alphaproteobacteria bacterium HGW-Alphaproteobacteria-13, assembly GCA_002842935.1. Lineage (GTDB taxonomy): Bacteria > Pseudomonadota > Alphaproteobacteria > Sphingomonadales > Sphingomonadaceae > Sphingopyxis. Next base: position 2,172 of record PHEM01000076.1, read on the forward strand.
CTTCCCGCCACGGTGAACCATAATTCACTGCCCTCTGTCGTGCCCGGCAAGAGCGCGATGACCAGGCAAGCGACACCTGCAAGGCCCAGCAGTGCCGGGCGGCGCGCCCGGTGGCGGCGATATCCGAGCCGGAAGGCCGCAAGCGCCGCAGGGACGACCAGCGCGAGCGCCACATAGTGAAAGGCTTCGGATCGGGCAAAGAGTCCGATGACGCCCGGCAGCAACAGCAGCAGGACCGGCAGCGCGAGGCAATGCACCAGGCACAGCAGGGAGGTGGAGAGCGCCACGCCCTCGACGACATTGGCCCGGCGCGCATCGGCGCGCCGCGATGGAGTTTCGACAGACATGACAGGACCAGAATCTCTCTTGAGTTATGATATAACGTCTCTTATTAGGCCGGGCGTCACAAATGTAAAAGGGGTTTGTCCATGAAATTCCGTGTCTTCCTTCTTTCCGCCGCCGCGCTGCCGGTGATGGTTCCGCAGGCGGCGCTGGCCAACGCCCAGGCCGGGAGCGGCGCCGATCGCGACATCGTCGTGACCGCGTCGGCGCTGGGGCAGACGGCGGACGAGACGGCGACGCCCGTCATCACGCTGTCGGGCGACGCTCTCGTCCATCGCCGCCAGGCGACGCTCGGCGACACGCTCGCCGGGCAGCCGGGCATCAACTTTGACAATTTCGGCGGCGGCGCGAGTCGTCCCGTCATTCGCGGCCAGACCGCCCCGCGCGTCCAGTCGCTGTCCGACGGCGCCAATATCCAGGACGCCTCCGCGATTTCCCCGGACCATGCCGTCACCACCGAGCCGCTGTTGCTGCGCGGGATCGAAGTGCTGCGCGGACCCGCCGCGCTGCTTTACGGCGGCGGCGCGATCGGGGGCGCGATCAACCTGCTCGACGACAAGGTGCCGACGGCGATCCCGGACGGCGGGATCTCGGGCGTGGCCGAAGGCCGGCTTGGCACGGCCGACCGGGAACGCTCGCTGGTGGGCGGCCTGACGGCGGGCGCCGGCTCGCTCGCCTTCCATGTCGAAGGCGTGCATCGCCGCTCCGATGACTATCGCGTGCCGGGGCGGTTTGGCGAGCGCCGCGTCGACGGGTCCTACAACAACACCTCGACCTTCAGCGTCGGCGGATCGTGGATCGGCCCGGACGGCTATCTCGGTGTCGCCTATACGCGCCAGCGCAGCGAATATGGCCTGCCCGGCCACAGCCACGAATATGAATCCTGCCATCCGCACGGCAGCCACCTGCATTGCGGCGGGCACGATCATGACGAGGACGATCATGATCACGGCCATGATCATGACCATGAGGACGTGCCCTTCGTGAAGCTGCGGAGCGAGCGCTTCGACATCCGCAACGAATATCGCGATCCCCTGCCCGGCTTTGAAAAGGTTCGCTTCCGCATGTCGTTCACCGACTATGCGCATGACGAGATCGAGGCGGACACGGTCGCGACCACCTTCCGGAACAAGGCGCACGACATCCGCTTCGAATTGACGCACAAGCCCATCGCGGGCCTGCGCGGCGCCTTCGGCGTCCAGCGCTCCCACAGCAAGTTCAGCGCGGTCGGCGAGGAAGCCTTCCTGCCCGAAAGCGAAACCGGCAACACCGCGCTGTTCCTGATGGAGACGTTGCAGGCCGGGCCAGTGCGCCTCGAACTCGCGGCGCGCCACGAATGGCAGACGATCGAGACGACGCTGAACCGCAAGGTCAGCCATCGGCCCTTCTCGATCTCCGGCGCGGCCGTGTGGGATTTGAACGGCGACTATTCGCTGGCGTTGTCGCTCGCCCGCTCGCAGCGCGCGCCCAATGTGCAGGAACTTTACGCGCGCGGCGTGCATATGGCGACCAACACCTATGAGCTGGGCACCGCCACGCTGGGCAAGGAAACCGGCAGGTCGATCGACCTGACCCTCCGCAAGACGGCGGGGGCGACGACCTTCACCATCGGCGCCTATCATCAGGACTTCGACAATTATATCTTCGCCGACACGCTCGACCGCTTCGAGGATTTCCGCCTGATCCGCTATACGGCGGCGGACGCGACCTTCACGGGCGTCGATGGAGAAATCCGCCAGCAGTTCGCGCCCGGTTTCGGCGCGTCGCTGTTCGGTGACTATGTGCGGGCGAAGCTCAAGAACGGATTGGGCGACCTGCCGCGCATCCCGGCGGGCCGCATCGGTGCGCGGGCGGACGGCGCGTGGGGACCTTTCTCCGCTGATGTCGAATATTATCATGTCTTCGAACAGGGCCGGATCGCGTCGTTTGAGACGCGCACGCCCGGTTACGACATGCTCAACGCGACGCTGGCCTATAAGCTGGAGCTGGGTCCGAAGGGCGGCGCCGAACTCTATGTGCGCGCCAGCAACCTGACCAACGAACTGGCCTGGAACCACGCGTCATTCATCAAGGAGGCATCGCCGCTGCGCGGCCGCAACTTCGTGTTCGGTTTGCGCACGGCCTTTTGACGGAAAGGACGCGGCAAGGATGGCGTCGCCTTTCCGGGCGGCGCCATCGGTCCTGCTTCATCGTTTACCCGCATAGTGTAACCGTGTAAAAGTTAGGCTTCAGAGAGTGTGAGGCCCGGAAAAGCAGGATATTCGAACGTGAATGCAGACGATGATGCGGCGCACCGGCCGGAACCGCTGCGGATCGGCGATGCCGCGCCCAATTTTCGCGCGCGCACGACGATGGGGGATGTCAGCCTGTCGGATTATCGCGGCCGCTGGCTGCTGCTCTTCTCGCATCCCGCGGATTTCACGCCGGTCTGCACCAGCGAATTGGTCGCGCTGTCCCGTGCGCACGATCGCTTCAAGGCGCTGGACTGCGAGCTGCTCGCCATCTCGGTCGACACGCTTTATGCGCATCTCGGCTGGGTTCGCGCGATCCACGATCATTTCGGCGTGACGGTCGGCTTTCCGATCGTCGAGGACCCCTCGATGGTGATCGGCCGCGCCTATGGCATGCTGGCGGCGGACGCGCCCGACGCCGCGACGCTGCGATCGACCTTCTTCATCGATCCCGAAGGCATCATCCGCGCCCGGCTCAGCTACCCGGCCACCATCGGGCGGTCGGTCGAGGAGATGCTGCGCGTGATCGCGGCGCTGCAACGCGTGGACGACGACAATGTCGTGACGCCCGAAGGCTGGCGTCCGGGCGATGACGTGCTGTTGCCGCCCTGTCCCGATCAGGCGTCGGCGCTCGCGGCGGCGGATGGCGATGGCTGCTGGTTTCATCGCCTCGCGCCGGACAAGGCGCGGGGGGCGGCGCCATGAACGCCGTCCCCGCCGACGCCGAACTCGACGCGATGAACGCCGTCCTCAGGGCGCTTGCCCATGACGTGCGGCTAAGGCTGATGCTGACGCTGCTCGAACAGGGCGAAAAGTCGGTCGGGGAACTCGAGACGCTGACCGGCGTCGGCCAGCCGGGGCTGTCGCAGCAACTCGCCATTTTGCGCAAGGCGGAGCTGGTGCAGACGCGCCGCGACGCGAAGCTCGTCATCTACAGCCTGATGCCGGAAACGATGCAGGGCACGGCGAAACTGCTTTGCGCGCTGTCCGGCTTCGCTCCCCAGGGCGCGCCGCCGGGCGTCAAGGGTTCCGGGTCGCGCGTCAGGGGATCGGCCGCGGCCTTCGCCCGGATATTGTGATCGGCCCGCGCATCGCGAAACGTGCTGGAGCGTCGAGCCGTAATTATGAACCGTTTGTGCTGACCCCGGATCAAGTCCGGGGGAAGCGCCGTCCTTCTTCTTGCGACGTCAAAAGAAAGAACGGCCCTTCGACAAGCTCAGGGCGAACGGAAGAGAGGGTGGCTCAGATTGAAGGCTCGCCGCCCTAACGCGAAAGACGCTTCAGCCCTGCCGAAGGATGCGCGGCCTGGGGACCGTCCTGCGCCTCCTCGAAATTGGCCAGGATCGGGCAATCGGGGCGATTGTCGCCGGCGCAGCAGTCGACGAGATCCTGAAGCGTATCCACCATCTGTTGCAGGCTGGCGATCTTTTCCCGCAGCTCCTCGATATGCGCGGCGGCGACGCGCTTGACGTCGGCGCTCTGGCGGGACCGGTCGCGCCACAGGCCGAGAAGCGCGTTGATCTCCGCCACGGCAAAGCCCAGATCGCGCGCGCGGCGGATGAAGCGCAGCATGTGCACATCGGCGTCCGAATAGTCCCGATAGCCCGAATCCTTGCGGTCGGCGGGCGGGATCAGGCCGATCTGCTCATAATAGCGGATCATCTTGGCCGATACGCCCGAGGCTTTCGCGGCTTGCCCGATATTCATCCGATCACCTCCTGCGCGGCTTTTACGGTTGAAACCGGCGCAGCCGCAAGGCGTTCCCCAGAACGAAGATGCTCGACAGCACCATCGCCCCGGCGGCGAAGATCGGCGACAGCAGGATGCCGAAGGCGGGATAAAGCGCGCCCGCCGCGACGGGGATCAGCGCCGTGTTATAGGCGAAAGCCCAGAACAGATTCTGGCGGATGTTGCCGATCGTCGCGCGCGACAGGGCGATGGCCGTGGGCACGCCCTTCAGGCTTCCCGACATCAGCACGACGTCGGCGGCTTCCATCGCGATATCGGTGCCGTTGCCAACCGCCAGGCCGACATCGGCCTCGGCCAGCGCGGGCGCGTCGTTGATGCCGTCGCCGACGAAGGCGAGCCGCCCATATTCCGCCTTCAGCTTGCGCACCGTCTCGACCTTGCCTTCGGGCAGGACCTCGGCCGCCACTTCGTCGATGCCCAGCCGGTGCGCGATGGCCTGTGCGGTGCGGCGGTTGTCGCCCGTGATCATCGCGACCTTCAGGCCCAGATCGTGCAGCGCGGCGATGGCTTCGGGCGTGGTTTCCTTGATCGGGTCGGCGACCGCGACGATCGCCGCCAGCCGCCCGCCGATGGCGGCATAGAGCGGCGTCTTGCCTTCGTCGCCCAGCCGCTCGGCAGTCGCCGCGAACAGGCCGACGTCCAGCCCCAGTTCGCGCATATAGCGGTCCGCGCCGACCGCTACCCGCTCCCCGTCGATCTCGGCCCGGACGCCGAAGCCGGTGACGGATTCGAAGGCGTCGGTCGCGGGAATGGCGATGCCTTCGCCTTCCGCCGCCTCGACGATGGCGCGGGCGATGGGGTGTTCCGACTTCGCCTCGACGGCGGCGATCCGGCCCAGCACATGCGCGCGCTCGAACCCCGCGGCGATCTCCAGATCGGTCAGCGCGGGGCGGCCCTCGGTCAGCGTGCCGGTCTTGTCGACGGCGACGACGCGCGCGTCCTTCAGCAGTTGCAGCGCCTCGCCCTTGCGGAACAGCACGCCCAGCTCCGCGCCGCGTCCCGTGCCGACCATGATCGAGGTCGGCGTGGCCAGGCCCATCGCGCAGGGGCAGGCGATGATCAGCACGGCCACGGCGTTGACGAGCGCAAAGGTCAGCGCGGGCGACGGCCCAAAGGCGAGCCAGACGGCGAAGGTCAGCGCCGCCGCCGCCATCACCGCAGGCACGAACCACATCGTCACCTTGTCGACCAGCGCCTGAATCGGCAGCTTCGCCCCCTGCGCCTCTTCCACCATGCGGATGATCTGCGACAGCATCGTCGCCTCGCCGACCGCCGCCGCGCGGAAGGTCAGCGCGCCGCGCTGGTTGACGGTGCCGCCGACCACCGCGCTGCCGATGCTCTTCGCGACGGGGACGGGTTCGCCGGTGATCATCGATTCATCGACATAGCTTTCGCCGCCGGTCACGTCGCCGTCGACGGGAATGCGCTCGCCGGGCCGCACCTCGACGATGTCGCCATGGGCCACCTCGGCGATCGGAATTTCCCGCAGCGTACCTTCGCGCCGGACGCGGGCGGTCTTGGCTTGCAGGCCGATCAGCCGCTTGATGGCTTCGGACGTCCGGCCCTTGGCGCGCGCTTCCAGGAAACGGCCGAGCAGGATCAGCGTGACGATCACCGCCGCCGCCTCATAATAGACGTTCACCGTGCCCGCGGGCAGCAGCGCGGGCGCGAAAGTGGCGACCAGCGAATAAGCATAGGCCGCCAGCGTCCCCACCGCGACCAGCGAGTTCATGTCGGGCGCCAGGCGAAGCAGCGCCGGGATACCCTGCGCGTAAAAGCGTCTGCCCGGCACGGCGAGCACCAGCGTCGTCAGCGCGAACTGGAGATACCAGCTTGCCTGCATGCCGATGCTACGCATGATGAGATGGTGCACGCCCGGAACGAGGTGCGAACCCATCTCCAGCACGAAGACCGGCAGGGCCAGCACGGCAGCCAGCGTCAGGTCGCGCTTGAGCTGCGCCCGCTCCGCGTCCTTGCGCTGCGCCGTCTCGTCCGTGTCGGCGCGGCCGCGTCCGATCGGCCGCGCCGCATATCCGGCCGTGGCGACCGCCGCCACCAGCGCTTGCGGATCGGCCGCGCCGCGCACGCTTGCGCGTTCGCTCGCCAGATTCACCACCGCTTCGGTGACGCCGGGAACGGCCTTCAGCGCTTTTTCGACGCGCGCGATGCAGGAGGCGCAGCTCATGCCCTCGATGGCCAGCTCCGTGGACGCGGCAGGGACGCGATAGCCTGCGGCCTCGACGGCCCGCACCAGCGCCAGCGTGTCGACCGGGCCGCTGGGGCGGATGTCGGCGCGCTCGGTGGCGAGGTTGACGCTGACGGAGCCGACGCCCTTGACCCCGGCCAGCGCCTTTTCGACGCGGCCGACGCAGGATGCACAGGTCATGCCCTCGATCGGCAGGCTGATCGGCGGGGCGTTGGTTCGCGTGGTTGCGATCGGGGCGTTCATGACCCGTTTCCTTGTCCTTGAAAAATCATCCTACCCCAAGATGGGGCTTCCCACCGTTGGAAGGTCAAGGGGTGATTTCGCGAAGACCGTCGTCGTGCCTCCGATCCCCCATCCTGGTCAGGCTGGGCGCCAGCGCGACGATCCCCTTCGCAAGGTCGAAGGCGGGGACGAAGGTGAAACGGGCGGGCTTGTCAAGAAGCGGTTCGTTCGATTCACGCAGCCGCCTCTCTCATATGCGCTATTCCGGGCGCGCTCGGTTGCCTCCGCCAGGATCGTTCGGGCATGTGCGCAATCGACGGAAATAGTCATTCGGAGACTCTCCTCGCCATGAACCCGGCTGTCCAATTCCCCGAAGCTATGAGCCGGTCGCGGGGACCGCAAGAGGAGCCGACGGCCATATCCCTGTTTTCAGGCGCGGGGGGGATGGACGTCGGGTTCCGGCAGGCGGGCTTTCGCATCCTGTGGGCCAATGACATCGACAAGGCCGCGGTGGAGACCTACCGCCGCAATCTGGGCGGCCACATCGTTCCCGGCGACGTGAACGACCATATCCCGGCGCTGCGACAATATCGCGGTGTGGACTGCCTGTTCGGCGGGCCGCCGTGCCAGGGCTTCTCGGTCGCCGGGAAGATGGCGCTGGACGACCCGAGAAGCCAGCTCGTGAAATCCTACATGCGCGCCGTGGAAGGCGTCCGGCCGCGCAGCTTCGTCATGGAAAATGTGAAGGCGCTCGGCACGCTGGCAAAGTTCGGCGAGGTGCGGGACGATCTGCGTTCCTATGCCGATCGCCTTGGCTACCGGACCGAGCTGGTGATGCTCAACGCCCGGCATTTCGGCGTCCCGCAGGCCAGGGAGCGCGTGTTCTTCGTCGGTTTCCAGCGGGCGGATCGGATCGCGTTCGACCTTCGGGCCAAACGCTATGTCCGGCCGGAGCGATCGACGCTCCAAGCCATTCGGCGCCTGGGCGTGCAAGGCACGGAGCGCAATCCCAAGACGTGCAACGCGGTCGTCACCATCGCGGCAACCCCGGTCCTTCGCAAAAGTCCCTATGCGGGCATGATGTTCAACGGCCTTGGCAGACCGCTCAATCCGCATGCCCCCTGCGCCACGCTCCCCGCGTCGATGGGCGGCAACAAGACGCCGATCATCGACGAACACCAATATTATGGCGATGGCGAGAGCTGGGTCGAATCCTATCACCGGCATCTGATGCGCGGCGGCCAGCCCTATGCGATGAACGACGCGCCCCCGCATATCCGAAGGCTGACCCTGGAAGAGGCGCGCCTTCTCCACACCTTTCCGGACGGCTATGACTTCGCCGGGGGAAGTCGGCGATCTACCGGCAGATCGGCAACGCGGTGCCCTGCGACCTCGCCCTCGCGGTCGCGCGGACCGCCATCGATGTGCTGCGCCAGGAGGCGATCGAGGACGCGGCGTCAGATCGCCTTCCCTTGCAGCTCGCCTCCGCCGGATAGGGACCGCCTGCCCAGCGAGCCACGCCGCGGCAACAGCGCCGCTTCGTCGCTTCTCACAACTCTTGTTTGCGGAAAATCTGGAGCGGGCGATGGATTCGAACCCTCGAACCCAACCTTGGCAACTTGATTGACCACTTTACCACACTTTCCAAGACTGCGTTATACTACGATTTTCGCAATGTTCCTTGATACTTAGTCTATTCCATCCTACTCTGCTGCTAGGCGCAATTTGGCGTCGAGTGGAGACATTTTGGAGACAACGCCCTTTTGGTGAAGTTTTGTCTCCATACGGAGGAACGGAAACCAGAAAAAATGCCGCGCAACCGAAGCCGCGCGGCAGTTTGTTTGAGATGCCCCATCGGAGGATGTCCAATGGAGCTGGAGTCCCCATTCGCCACTGTCTTGGGAGAGACGTGGGCGATGAACGGACCCTGCCATATTAGCAGCATATACGGGGGCAATCTTTCGATTATCTGCCAAATAGTATAGATTAACGGACAGAGTGTCCGGGCTACGCCGGTCAGTGGTCAGCTTGGTGACACGCCTCGAAGAGGAGACCCGGATCGGCAAAGGCGGGACCCTGGCGGCGCAGCTGTCGCGGCTCGACCTGATCGTGCTCGACGAGCTCGGT